>DASUMN010000072.1:0-4769 GCA_036277675.1 Nitrospira sp.
CTCACCGTCGCCGATGACACAGGCCACGATCAGGTTCGGGTTGTCGAACGCCGCCCCATAGGCATGCGAGAGCGCGTACCCCAATTCGCCCCCTTCATGAATGGAACCGGGCGTTTCCGGCGCCACGTGGCTGGGAATGCCACCGGGAAAGGAGAACTGTTTGAAGAGCCGTTTCAGGCCCTGCTCGTCCTGCGAGACATTCGGATAGACTTCGCTGTAGGTGCCTTCCAGATAAGCATTGGCGACCAATCCCGGCCCGCCGTGCCCAGGACCCGCGATATAGAGCATGTTGAGATCGTGCTCTTTGATGATCCGGTTCAGATGGACGTAGATGAAATTCAACCCCGGCGTCGTGCCCCAATGGCCCAGCAAACGCGGCTTGATGTGGGCGCGCGCCAACGGCTTGCGCAACAGCGGATTGTCATAGAGATAGATTTGCCCGACCGACAGATAGTTGGCCGCCCGCCAGTATGCGTCCACCTTCTCGAGCAATTCCGGCTGTCGCGATTTCTTCATGATGGTATTCGCAACCTCCCTATCCCGCATTATTCATGCGTGTTCAACAGTTCCATGACGGACCCGGCGATCTCGCGTTCTTCATCGGTATGCATGACACGCACGGTCACCTTCCCGCCCTCTTTGGAAATCACGGCTTCGTTCTTCTCGTTGCGCACGTGATCGATGCCGATGCCGAGAAATTCCAGGCCGTCGCAGATGCGCGCGCGAATGACGGGCGCATGCTCACCGATCCCCGCGCTGAACACCAGGGTGTCCAATCCGCCCAAGGCCGCGGCCAGCGACCCGACGGCTTTTCTCGCCTGATAACAGAAGAACGCGACCGCTTCCGCCGCTCGTGGATCATTCCGTTCTTCCTTGAGGAGGTCGCGCATGTCGGAGCTGATCTCGGAGAGGCCGAGCAAGCCCGATTCGGTATTGACCATCCGGTGGAATCGGTCCGCGCTCATCCCTTCTGTTCTGGCCAGATAGGAAACAAGCCCCGGATCGAGGTCGCCCGACCGGCGGCTCATCGGGAGACCGGAGGTCGGGGTGAACCCCATCGTCGTATCGATCGGGCGTCCATCTCTGACCGCCGCCATGCTCGCGCCGTTTCCAAGATGGGCCAGAATCACGCGTCCACTGGCTTCGCCGTGACGTCCGACCCGGGCCAGTTCCTTTATGAGAAAGGCATACGATAAGCCATGGAACCCGTAACGCTGAAGTCCCAATTTGTCATAGCGCCTTGGGATCGGCAGCAAACGGGCCTCGTTCGGCATGCCTCGATGGAACGCCGTATCAAAACAGGCGACTTGCGGGAGACGGGGGTATCGCCGCGCACAGGCCTCGATCAATGCGATCTCAGCCGGAAGATGTTCCGGATCGTACGGGCTCAGCCGCTTCAGTTCCTGTATCACCATCGGTGTCACTCGTTGTGGCTCACGATAATCCCTGCCGCCGTGCACCACCCGATGTCCGATTGCGAGAAGCGGCTCATGCGCACGCAGGCCATCGACGCAGGCTATGAGCATGTCGAGGCAGGCCGCATGATCGGGAGCATCAACCGCTCGACGATCGGCGAGGGCGCCGCCTTCCTGCATCCAGGTGAAGGTACTCTGTGGCGATCCAATGCGGTCGATCAAGCCCGACAGTTCTCGGACGGGATTGTCACAGGCACGAAAAAGAGAAAACTTGATCGTAGACGACCCGCTATTGATCGCCAGAATCGAACCGCTGCCGGAATCCGAATCTGGGCACGTCATGACAGTTCTTTCTTCAGCCTTCCAACAGGGCCATCGTCCTCACCCAAGGCGGGCATACTCGCCGACAAGTCGATACGCATTATGGAGATATTGAGCCACCATACGCTGGGTATTGAAAAACCCGCCGTTCAACGCGACCGCATGCCGCATGATCTCAATAAACCGCCCTCGGTCCCGATAGAAACAGGGAAGAATCTTTTCTTCAAGCTTGCGGTACAGTTCCGCCGCATGACAGGCATCCATGCCCGCTTGCGGCTCCGTGCAAGCCTCCACCCGATCACCGATCGACCAGCCGGTCACGTCTTCCACATGCCCCTCGATCCACCAGCCGTCGAGCACGCTCAAACTGGGCACTCCATTGACCGCCGCCTTCATGCCGCTGGTCCCAGAGGCCTCCATAGGAGGCAGCGGCGTGTTGAGCCACACATCCACGCCGGCGCACACGAGTCGTGCGAGCGTCATGTCGTAATTTGCAAGATAAGTCACAGCGATCTTACCCCGCAAGACATCGCGGAACTCGTGGATTCTCCGAATCATGGCCTTCCCGTCCTGGTCGCACGGATGGGCCTTGCCGCCAAAGACGATTTGGACCGGCCCGGCCCGTTCGGCAATCGTGGCCAGCCGCTCGACGTCGTGAAAGATCAAGGTTCCCCGCTTGTAGGACGCAGCCCGTCTGGCAAACCCCAGCGTCAGCACATCCCGATCGAATCCCGCGTTGGTCTCTCGATTCACATAATCGACCAATGCCCGCTTGGCGTCGAGATGCGCGTCCCATATCTCCTGACCGGGAATGCTGATCGCGTACCGCAGCGAGAGCTGATCGCGCCGCCAGTCCGGAAGATGCCGGTCGTAGAGCAACTGAAACGAGGGAGCGGCCCAGGTCACCGCGTGGACGCCGTTGGTAATCGAGTGAATCGGATAGCCGGGGAACAAGCTGTTGGACACCTCGCCGTGCTTCATGGCCACGCCATTGACAAACCGCGAGCCGCGCAACGCCAACTGTGTCATGTTCAAACTGTGGTCAGGATCACAGGCCTTGAGCCAGGCGCAGCGCCGGTCGCCGAGCACCCGATGCGACAGCTCAGGGGAAAATTGATCGTGGCCCGCCGGCACCGGCGTATGGGTCGTAAACACACATTGTTCCCGGACGGCATCGATGAGATCGGCGGGGACCGTTTGTTCCTGAGCCCGGGAGGCCAGTTTCTCTTCCAGCAGAGCGAGCACCAGCAAGGCCGCGTGCCCTTCATTCATATGGAACCGGCGTAGAGTCCCGTAGCCGAGGGCCCGCAGCATGCGGTGCCCGCCAAATCCCAGCACCACCTCCTGGCAGAGCCGATAGTAGTCGTCGCCTCCGTAGAGCATATCGGTCAGGGTCCGATCCCAGGGCTGATTCTCTGGGAGGTCCGTGTCGAGCAGGTAGAGAGGCACTTCGCCGCCCGACTCGCCCTTCACACGAATCTGCCACGCGCCGACCTGCACGGTCCGATTCTCGATTTCGACCGTGACGCGCTCCTTCACAGGACGACAGAAATCGTTGACCGGCCAGGCCACCGGCTCTTCACGTTGCCGGCCCTGTTCGTCCAACCGTTGATAGAAATACCCGCGACGATGCAGGAGCGTGACCGCCACCATGGGAATATCCAGATCGGCGGCGGACCGAAGCGTGTCGCCCGCCAGCACACCAAGACCGCCGGCATAGGTCGGCATGTTCGGGTCCAGCCCGATCTCCATGGAGAAATAGGCCACGAGCGGCTGACCTCCTCCGATCTTCTTGACGGGTTCCTCAGCCATCACGACCCTCCACGTGAGCGCCTCCGAAACCGCCACATGCCCAAGCCGAATAGCACCCCGCCCAATACAGCCATTGCCACAATGGAATCCCGCAGCACATCGAGCCCGACCCTCTTCAGTAGAATGCCATAGGTCACGTCGATGTAGTACCGGAGCGGAGACAGCGCCATGAGGGACTGTACCCACGATAGCATCGCTTCGACCGGTTCCGCCACGCTGCGTGTCAATCCGAGACCGGAAAGCCGGTCGGCAGGAAGCCCGAACGCGGCGAGATTGACCGTCTGGTTCCGGCCGTTCACGTCCCCTGACACATTCGGCAGCAAGGCGCCGAGACTAACATTGGCCTGAGCTGCGGCGATGCGTTCTTTCCACAAGCGGACGTTGACGTTGTTGTCGATCGCCGCCCGGATGGCATCACGCAGACCGAGTCGGAGCTCCGGAGCGCTCGACCCCGACTCCTCCACCCCGGCCTCTGAGGGAAAAGAAGAGAATAGGCACAAAGAGGCAAGCGATCCGATCAGGATACAACGCAGACACACTTTCATCCTCTTGGAAGATGAGCGATTGAGGATCCTCCCTCTTTCAGTGCGATGCCAGTGCAAGGAGGGAGCCGCATTGCCGCCGGTGTTCCGACAGGAAAAATGATCGGCTGGACCTCAGTCCTGGCGGACGATGCTCTGACAAGTGGAGTCTTGCTACAGGAGAAAACACGGCCTGTTGCAGAAGGCCTCAGCCGTCGGCTCATACCGGCATTCCTTCCTCATGTGGTCGCGTAGTGACCGCTCCTTCGTTTCCACATACAGAGTCGGCAACCGAGCGGCCGGATCGTGGCGGCGTTCCACCCAGACGGTAGTAGAGCAGCGGGATCACGATCAGAGTGAGCAACGTCGAAGCTCCGACGCCGAAGAGCAGCGAGACGGCAAGCCCTTGAAAAATCGGATCAAGAATGATCACGAAGGCGCCGACCATCAATGCCGCAGCCGTCAAGAGAATGGGTCTGGTACGAATTGCGCCGGCCCTGATGACGGCCTCCAGCGACGGCACGCCCGCACGCTCTTGCAGCTGAATGAAATCCACCAGCAGAATCGAGTTCCGAACGATGATGCCGGCGAGCGCAATGAAGCCGATCATCGACGTCGCCGTGAAGTAGGAGCCGGTCAGCCAATGGCCTGGCAAGATGCCGATGAGCGTGAGCGGAATCGGCGCCATAATGATCAGCGG
>DASUMN010000073.1:0-4784 GCA_036277675.1 Nitrospira sp.
GTGCTTGCGACAGAGCTCCTGCACTCCGGTGCCCGCCTGGGCGTCCTTGAGCACCGCAATGATCTGTTCCTCCGTGTGCCGTTTCCGTGTCATGGCCCCCTCCTGTGGGGCCCATCTCAGCACAGATGAACTTCTAAGCCATTGGTCTAGTTTTCGGGGGGAAGGTCAATTGCGCAGCGACACTATCAGAAGTCTGTTCGCCATCTCCGGCATTCTCCTTGCTGATGCCAACTACATCGCCAACTTCGCACAACTTCAACCGGAGGTGTTTTATGAATCTTTCACAGCCCATAGCCCCCATTGCAACGAGTTGCCTTGTGCTCTGCGCCTCACTTGCCTTCGTCGAGCCCAGCTCAGCCCACGACACTGATCGCGGCTATATCGTCATGGGCGATTCGATCGACTACGGCATTGGCGCATCGTCGCCGGGCAAAGCCTATGTCCCGCAGTTCCATGCCTACATCGAGTCTGCCGTCTTTCTGCAGCAGGCCGATCTGCACAATCTGGCGGTGCCTGGAGCCACGGCGCGGGATATCAAGCAGGGGCAACTCACGCAGGCACGTACGGAAACCATTATCCATAACCAACGTGTCATTTCATGGGGCGGCGGCAACGATTTGCTGCAGTTCATCAATTCTCCGGAGGCCGCCGCATGCATGAAGGGAAACATCAGCTGCCTCGCACGCCTCAACGCGTTGTTGAATGAGTTTGAGCAGACGGCAGACCACGCCCTCCGCAACTTGCGAGACGCCGCCGGCCCTTCGACGCCAATTTATGTGCGGACTCAATACAACCCGCTGATGAAGGCGGCCTGTGGCGGGCCGACATTTCCACTCGCACAGTTGGCCAATGCTGTCCTCGAAGGCAGTCCCTCGCCCCGGCTGGATCGCGGCATGAACGCCCGCTTGAGAGAACTGGCACATAAGTACAACGCCAAAGTAATCGACACGTTCCTGCCGTTTTATCTCAATGCGGACACCTTGATCGATTCCGATTGCGTGCATCCGAACGATGCCGGCTATGCCGCGATTCTGGCTGCGGCTGTATACGCCTACACTCCATAACAGGCGGAGCCACGGCGCAAACCTTTCGGTCGAGCGGCTGTCCCACTCGACCGATCACGCGAGGGGACAACCATGACTTCCAATATCAAACCGGAATGCGTTGCAAGATCAGTCGCCTTAGGATTTTTCACTCTGTTTTTCTCAACCAGCCTAGTTGCCTGCGGGCCTGGGCCAGAGAAGTCCTCCGCTCCCGACCACCAAAGTTTCGCGCAAAGAGAGCCGACCTTCGAACTTGCTCCCGACGAACGCGAAAACGGACCAATCAGTCCAACTCAACGCAAGAGCAGCAATGACCTTCTGGATCACTGACCAACTATTTCCGATCCACAGAGGGGACACTGCGGCTATCCTCTCTGCCCCAACGAAGCCGCACAAACAAAGGAGGTTCATTATGCGTACTCATTGGTCCCTCACATTTACGTGTGCAGGCTATCTTGCCTTGCTCGTCGCGGGTCCCGCCCTGGCCGACGGGTCAGATTATAATGAGATGTTGAAGGGAAAGTACCGGTTCAACACGAGCAAGACCTGCACAGACACCGCTACTGGGTCCACGGTTCATCTCCACTTCCTTGGCACTACGACCTACGACGGCGACGGCCATGCGAAGCTCACCGAACGCGGCACGATCTTTCTCCCTGGCTCATTTCAAGTCAGTTTCGAGGAGACGGCCGAATTGACATATGAGGTGAAGCGTAACGGGAGCTTCACTCTAGAAGGAACCTTCACCGCGACGGATCAGTCGTACACGCTCACCGGCGCGAAGATCGTGGGGCAGATCGGCGCCGACGGCTCAGTTCTCACTCTCGGCGCCGCGATCCCGGCGGTGAAAGAAACTCTCGCCTTCCCAGGAGGAGGTTTTACAGAACGTTTCTGCGCTGCTTCCGGCACGGCAGTCCGCATACGTCCTGAATAAGCACACACGGTCAGCCGCACATGGACGGAGGGGGCGAGATGGACGACGAGGATACCCGGAGATCCATCTTCCCCCTCCGCTCTTTCAGATTTGGACCCCGCCATCGAATAGTCTCCTCACCTCACCGGCCCAAGCACAGCCGTTCAGATGCCCTGAACCCCCGTTCATAGTCGCCGCAGACTAACTTCTCACCCACGCGAACCAGCCACTCGCTTGGGAGTACATGATCCGTTGAATTTTCGCGCCCTACGCACGATTTCCTGAACCGCATTCTCGTGGCGAAGTTGCGGCACATCCCTTGCTGATCAGACAAGTAGCACCAACTGATCTCACGAAGGAGCGCCGCCATGATGAAGAATCGCCATCGCTGGATATTCGGAGGACTCTTGTTGCTCTCCGGTCTCCTCATTCCAATGACCGGATTCGCGGAGAGGCAGCCTGTTCAACAGGAGAGTCACCGCCATTGCATCGGCCTCTTGTGGTGCACGGAACAGTCTGCGCAAGGCCGGTCCGTTGATGGGCTGTTGTGGCTCTATTCCACCCAAGAGCGGGGCAGCTACTCCCGGGTGGCTATCCGACCGTTCTACTCGATGGAGGAAGATCCGACACGAGATCTCCTACGCCGAAGTTTTCTCTGGCCGCTCGGCACCTATGAACGCCGCGCCGACTCCACTTGGATCCATGTGGTTCCCTTCTACTGGCATTCAGAGCGGCCCGGGCATGACTGGACGTTCACAACCCCGCTGTACTTTGCCTCAACGAACGGCGACGTGTCCTGGCGGCATCTGTTCCCGCTCCTGAGCCGCCAACGCATCGGCGACTACTATGCGCGCAATTACATTCTGGGGCCTGTCTTCATCAGCACCAGCGATACACGGCGCGATCTCTTGGAATGGGATCTCCTCTTCCCGTTGATCCATCATCGTTCCGATCGTGAATCGTCACACACACGGGTGGCGCCGATCTATTGGTCCGGCGAAGATCGTATCGGCGGCAGATCCTATCGTTACCTGCTCCCCTTTTACGGTTCAGCCGACAGCGAAACTCAGCATTACCACTTCTTCCTTCCTTTCTACGGCTCCGATGTTGACAGCCTGACGCACACCAGCCGGCTGGCGCTGCTCGGACTCCCTCCCTTCAAAGGCGCATTCGGAACCCCTGCCCTCTCCCTCTTTGAGTCTGCAACTTCGGCGGACGAATCCAGCCACCGGTTGTTTCCAGTGTATCGTTCTGTGTCGCGCACCGACGGAACCACGACATTCGACGCCCTGCTGCTCTACCGACATCAGTCCTCTCCATCCACGTCTCTAGATCGGTTCTTTCCGCTCTATCGCTACGAGAGCGACGCGATCACGCAGACTCGTGAATTCGACCTTTTGGGTTATGGGGCAGCATCATGGTTTCGCTACCAAAGCGGCTCCGCCTATGCCCAACACCGCATGCTTGGCTTATACACTTATGAGCACAGCCAAGATGGCTCCCTATTTGTCTCCCTGTTCGGTCACCGCCGTGCCTCGCTCTACGTACATCGAGGCCAGGATGACTTGACCGAGGATCGGCTGTTCCTTCTCCACGATTACTTTCGCCATAGAGAGTCGAGTTCGCTTTCGTTGCTCGGCGTAGCTGAATTGGCGTTGTACCGACAGGACTCCACTCCATCCCTGTTCCGTCACCGCCTCTTTCCTCTGTATCGATACCGCCACGACCTCGCGACGGATGAAACCGAGTATGACGCGCTCCTGCTGTATCGCCATCTGTCCACCCCCACGCGAGTCGACGATCGATTGTTGCCGCTGTGGGACTATGGCCACAGCACTCAATCGGACGCTTGGAACGTGAGCCTGTTGGGTCTGGATGCCTTTGCCTTCTATCGCCACGACCGGAACGAGACCCGCACCCTGGACCATCTGTTTCCCTTGTACGGCTATCGCGCCGAACTCGACGGCTCAACACGGCTCAGCCTGTTGGGACTGCCGCCGTTCGGTCGATCGCATGCCTGGTCCCTCTATGAACACGATGCGTCCCCCGCATCGGTCACCGACCGGTTCTTCCCACTCTACCGTTACAAACACGACCGTGCGCAGCAAGAAACCACGGTCGACGCCGCCTTGCTCTATCGTCATGTTACTAGCCCAGTGGAAGTCGCCGACCGCTTGTTCCCACTGTGGGATTATGCCGGCGCAAAGGCCGGTCCTTCTTGGCGGCTCAGCCTGCTGGGCTTGGACGCCCTCGCCCTGTACCGCCACGACCGCGACGAGACGCACACGCTGGACCGTCTCTTCCCCCTATACAGCTACCAGGTCGACTCCGAAACAGATACCCGCTCGCTGTCCGCCCTCTGGATGTTCTGGCGGACGTCATCGCCGACCATGAGCCAGACGAGTCTCTTCCCCTTGGCCAGTTGGTCGACGAATGACGTCACCGGTGAGCGTACCTGGTCGCTGATCGGACTCGACCCTGCGATTCCCGTCAGCTGGATTCGCCACAGCCATGGGCCGAATCACGCCAAAGACTTCTTTGCGCCGTTATATGACTACGAAAGGGAAGAAAATCGAACGACGCTCTCGATCGGCGGCATCTCCCACCTGGCTCTCTACCGGAGCGAAGCGACACCGACCGAGTACCGTCACAGACTCTTCCCGTTATACCGGTACCACCAGAATCTTGCGCAGGAGACCTCATTGCTCAGTGTCCTGCTGGCCTATCAGCGGGAACGGTCGTCGAACCATGCGGAGGATTCGCTTTCCCCCTTGTGGAGCTATGAACGCAGGACCGACCGTGAAGAAGGCCGATTCAATGCGTTGGGG
>DASUMN010000074.1:0-16476 GCA_036277675.1 Nitrospira sp.
CGGGCAGCTTGTACACATCTCTTCCGTGGCTGCCACGAAGGTCAAGAACGAATTCGGCGCGATTCTGGAGCACACCATGCACAACGGCCCAATCGCTATTACCCGTCATGACAGACCCAAAGCGGTACTCCTCTCATTCGCCGAATTTGAATCCCTGGTCAAGGAACGTGGCCGCTCGCTGGACGACCTGAATGCGGAGTTCGACGGATTGCTGGCACGCATGCAGACATCAGATGCGCAAATAGGCGTGGAGACCGCTTTCAACGCTCCTCCAGCCCAATTGGGTCGCGCCGCAGTTCAAGCAGCCCGAACATATCGCGCCACAAAACAGAACCGGGTACGGCACCGCCCTTCCGCTGCGCGGGCATGAGCACCCGCCGGCAATCGCGCATTCACGTACTGGCCGGTGTCAATGGAGCAGGGAAAAGCAGCATCGGCGGCGCGGCGGTCCGTCAACACGGCGGCGAGTATTTCAATCCGGACGAAGCAGCTCATACCCTGAAGAGAAAATACCCGACTCTGATTCAAAGCGGCGCCAATGGCGCAGCCTGGCGTCAGGGCGTGAGGTTGCTGCAACGGGCGATTGACGAGAACCTTGATTTTACCTTCGAAACCACCCTCGGTGGGAACACCATTCCACGCCTCCTCGCAGACGCCGCTGAACAAGGGCTCGAAGTCCACGTCTGGTACGTCGGGCTGGCCGGCCCGGAATTGCATATCGAGCGTGTACGGGCACGGGTCAGCCGGGGCGGGCACGATATCCCTGAACACGACATCCATCGGCGCTACGAACATAGCCGTCTCAACCTCATCACGCTGCTTCCCCGCCTCACCAGCCTCCGTGTATACGATAACAGCGCGGATGCGGACCCCGCAGCCGGCCGAACACCGAAGCTAAAACCGGTGTTGCACATGACACGCGGGAAAATTCTCGGCCCGCCTGACCTAGCCGCTACACCGAACTGGGCCAAGCCGATCGTCGCCGCCGCGCTCAAGCTGAACCGACCCTGAATTGAGACAGCTTGACACCACCTTGAACGGGGTGCTACCACCGTCGCATGGTGAGAACCGACGATCCCCCTATGGCACAAGACTCCCCTGCGCCGGCGAAGGTCGTCTCCACATGGTCCGGGCAGGCCCGCGAGGACGCGGTTCAGCGGATGTTCACGGCTATTGCCGGCGTCTACGACCTGAATAACACACTCTTAAGCTTCGGACTCCACTACCGTTGGAAGAAAATTGCCGCCTCGTTCGTCACACCGGTCGAACAAGGCACGGCGCTGGATGTCGGAGCCGGCACAGCGGATCTCGCGCTGCTCGTCGAGCCGCGAATGGGCTCTCAGGGACGCGTGGTGGCGTCGGACCTGAACTACGCCATGTTGGCTGAGGGGCTGAAGAAGGTCACCGGCAAGGGGCGGGCAAACAACATCACCTGTTTGCAGGCAAGCGCGGAGCATTTGGGCTTCGCGGACAATACCTTCGACGCGGTGACGACCGGCTTCTGCATGCGGAACGTCGGGAACCTGCCGCAAGCCGTCAGTGAAATTCGCCGGGTCATGAAACCGGGCGGCCGGTTTGTCTGCCTGGAGTTCTCCCGACCGGTCTTCGGCTGGCTGCGGGCGCTCTACGATTGGTACTCGTTCACGCTCTTACCCTGGGTCGGCACGAAAGTCGCGCATGACCGCACCGGCGTCTATGAATATTTGCCTGCGTCGATCCGTACATTCCCAGATCAAGAACGGCTCTGCCAAGTCCTGCGCACCGCCGGCTTTCAACATGTGGAGTACCGCAACCTGACCGGCGGGATTGTGGCGATCCACGTCGCCACCAAATAGCGAAGCGCTTATAGCATATGGCTTATCGCACAAACCCGGACCGAGCAATCTTTTTTGTGCCATACACCATCAGCCATCAGCCGTCAGCTCAACGATGAACTCAATTCTCTATATCTTCCTCCCCTGCAAGAAGGTTTATCCCATCGGGATCACCTATCTGGCTGACTTCGTCCACCGGCGGAAACCGGAGGTCCGCCAGCGGATTCTCGATCTCTCGCTCTTTCCCATTGCGCAACGGGGCCAAGCGATCCGGGACGCTGCGACGGAGTTCAAACCGGATCTCGTATGTTTCTCCTGGCGAGACATCCAGATCTTTTCGCCGCACGAAGGTGATTCCTCGTTGGAACATGCGTTCAATTTTTATTTCGCGAGCAATCCGATCAAGCGTGTCGTTGCCTCGTTCGCCGGTCTCAAACAGCTCTATCGTTACTACAGCCACATCTACACGATCCTGTCCTACCCCTGGCTGATCCGCAAAGAGTTCCCCAAGAGCCAGATCATGATCGGCGGCGGCGCGTTCACCGCCTTTGCCGATCAGCTGATCGAAAAACTGCCGGAAGGCACCATCGGGATTCTCGGCGAGGGCGAAGATGCGATTCTGAAACTCCTTGAAGGCCGTTCGATCGACGACGAACGCTACATCATCAAGGACGGCAAGCAGATCAAGAAGGGAACGCAGGGGTCGCCCGCGCTGCTGGATGCACCGGCGGTTGATCTGTCCTATCTGACTTCCATCTTCCCCCAGTGGCAGGAGTACATCGGCGAATCGATCGGAGTGCAGTCGAAACGAGGCTGCCCCTACGACTGCGCCTTCTGCCTCTATCCCTACATCGAAGGGAAACGGGTGCGCTATCGTCCCGCCGAGATGGTCGTGAAGGATATTTCTCAGCACTATCATCAATGGGGTGCCCGCCGGTTCTGGTTCACCGATGCCCAATTTATTACAGGCAAAGAAGCCTATCCCCAATGCACGGAAATCATGGAGCGCATCGTCAGCGAGAAGCTGGAGATCGAGTGGTCCGGCTATATCCGTACCTCGTTGATCACACCCGATTTCGCCAAGCTGATGGTTCGTTCCGGAGTCGGTGATTTGGAAGTCGCCATTACCTCCGGCTCACAAGAAGTGCTGAACAACCTGCACATGGGCTTCAAACTGGAACGGCTCTACGACGGATGTCGTTACCTGGCGGAAGCGGGATTCAAGGGCAAGATCATCCTCAACTATTCATTGAACAGCCCCAAAGAGACGGAGGAAACCCTGCTCCAGAGCGTCGAGTCGTACAAAGTGGTGGCGTCGATCTTGGGTGAAGAGCGGGTGTTCCCCTTGATGTTTTTCCTGGGTATCCAACCGAATACGGATCTGGAGCAACGGCTGCTCGAAGAAGGCTATCTGTCGGCAGGCTATAATCCGTTGATGCTGACGCCGACCAGCATCAGGAAGCTGCTCTATAATCCGGCCCCCTTGAATTCGTTTATCGCCAAAGCCTGCCTTCGCGCCTGGGAACGGAAGCAGGGAAGCCGCGATCCCCGCCGATGGACCGGCTCGCTGTCCCAGACATCAGAATCGCCGACGTACGCCGATAAAAGTTTGAGTAAGGGGATCGAGGGCAACTCCGGACGGGATGCCCTGCTGTCGCTGGAAGAAATCCTCCGCTCGCGCCGGCCGACACCAACCACACCGCAGACGGCTGAACCAAGGGTCACCTCCGCCGGCTGATTTTTCGGTAATCGTCACACGTCATTCGTCAACCGTGAAACACGGCCCCTTTTCTCACCGATTGACGCTTGACAGTCGATCTTCGACGGTTGAGGCCTCGCCCTTCCCCTCCTTGCATTCCAGTTCAAGCCGGTGCTATCATCGCCCTTCTTTGAGTCTGGTGTATCAGTTCAACCAGTTGGTTTTTCACGGGTTTATGTTCGTGTGCCCGTGCGGCTGACCGCGCCCAAGGAGGCGCCCCATGTATAAGACCATCTATATCCCGGTTGATAACTCCGACCATTCCAATACCGCCGTGGATGTCGGCGTCCACATGGCCAAGATCTTCGGCTCTAAGATCGTGGGCAGCCATGTGTATGCCGCCAAGATGCACGACAAGCGCTTCAAGCAAATGGAGGCGGGCCTGCCTGAGGAATACCACGACGAGAAGGAGCTCGACCGCCAGCGCCAGATCCACGACTCACTGATCACCCGTGGGCTGCAGATCATCACCGATTCGTACCTCGACTACGTCGACAAGAAATGCAGCGAGTCCAATCTGCCGATCGAACGCCGGTCGCTCGAAGGACGCAATTGGAAGGTGCTCTCCGAAGACATCAACACCAACGGGTACGACCTCGTCATCATGGGCGCATTGGGTGTGGGCGCCGTGAAAGACAGTGTCATCGGCAGCAACACGGAACGGGTGGTGCGCCGAGTCCGCAACTCCGACATGCTGATCATCAAGCATACCCAGCCGATGACGAACGGCAAGATCGTCGTGGCGGTGGACGGCAGCCCCTATTCCTTCGGCGGGTTGATGACCGGCCTGCAATTGGGCAAGGCGTTGAACATGCCCGTTGAAGCGATCTCGGCGTTCGACCCCTATTTCCATTATGCCGCGTTTCACAGCATCTCCGGCGTGTTGAACGAGGAAGCGGGCAAAGTCTTCCGGTTCAAGGAGCAGGAAAAGCTGCACGAAGAAATCATCGACAGCGGCTTGGCCAAGATCTATCAATCCCACCTCGATATTTCGCGAGAGATCGCCCAGGCCGAGCAGACCGACGTGAAAACCACCCTGCTGGACGGCAAGGCCTTTGAAAAGATCATTCAATACGTCCGCAAAGACATTCCGGCCCTGTTGATCGTCGGCCGTATCGGCGTCCACAGCGACGAGGATATGGACATCGGCAGCAACACGGAGAATCTCCTCCGCAGCGCGCCCTGCAATGTGCTGGTCTCGAACCGCAAGTACGTGCCGCCGATCGATACCCAGGCGGAATACACGATCGCATGGACGGAAGAAGCCCTGCGCCGGATGGAAAAGATCCCCGTCTTCGCGCGCGGCGTCGCCAAAACCGCCATTCACCGGTACGCGATCGAAAAGGGCCATACGATTATCAGCAATACGGTCGTGGATGCGGCGGTCGGCCATATCCTGCCCAAAGGCGCGATGGACGCGATGCGGGCCTTGGGCGGCAGCCTGGACGCGGCCGGCATCGACCGCGACAAGATGCAGGCGGACGACGCGGTGGCGAAAGATCTCATGGGCTCGACGCTCAGCGGCATGATGACCCAGGTGGTGGAAGAAAAACCCGCGGTGTCCGACGCGACCCAGGCCTATCTCGACCGCATGAGCCAAAACTATTTCGTGTGCGACGGCTGCGGGTACATCGGCAAGGGTGAGACACCGGTAAAGTGCCCGGTCTGCGCGGCCGACGGCGCAAAATTCAAACAAGTCGACAAAAGCATCTTCGACGCAGCGGCCAAGTCCGAAGGCGGTCTGGAAACCGACCTCGCGTACGACGACGTGCCGATGCAATGGACGAAAGACGCCAAAGAAGCGATCCGGGCCGTTCCAGCCGGATTCCAACGCCGCCGCGCCAAGGCCAAGATCGAAAAGAGCGCGCGCAAACTCGGCATGACCACGATCACGTTGGAGTACGCCGCCCCGATGATCAAAGAGGCAGCGGACGAAGACTACCAACCGATCTTCGCCAACAAGGGCACGGGCACCTCCACCGAAGCGGAGGCCAAGCTGGCTTCCGTAAGCGAACACGGCTCCAATGGGAACACAGGGCACGAGCAGGTCCCCGCGAACAACGGCAACGGCCATGCTGAATCGTCCCCTTACACCTGGACGCCGGATGCGCAGGCCAGATTGGACCGGGCGCCGGAAGGCTTTATGCGGGACTGCACCAAAGCCCTGATCATCAAGCACGCTGAAAAGATCGGCGCGACGCACATTACGCTCGAAGTCGCCAATGAAGGGATCGAACAAGCGAAGGGGTATATGGCCGACGCCATGAAAACCGGCGACCTCAAGAGCATGATCGCGAACCTGACCGGCAAGGGAAGTTCTTAAGTACAGCGTTCTGAGTGCTGAGTCTCGAGATCTTTGATCGAGACCTCTCCTCGCTCAGCACTCACGCCTCAACCCTCAGCACTGACACACATGGGTAAATCGCTTCCTATCTTCAACGGTTCTTCACTCGGCGGCGCGCTGGGATCGTTCCAGCAGCAAGTCACCAACTTCTTCACGCCTACTCCACAAGGCGATGGCCCCTACGACGGCCGAACGGTCGACGATTTCAAGCCATACCTGGTGGCGCTGAACCTGACCAAGCGGTGCAACCTCAAATGCGACCATTGCTATCTCGACGCCACGACCAAAGCGGCCGGCGGCAATGACGAACTGTCCACGGATGAATGTTTCCGGCTCATCGACCAGATCGCCGAGGTCAATAAAGGGTGCCTGCTCGTCATCACCGGCGGTGAGCCGCTGGTCCGCCCGGACATTCTCGACATCGCGCGCTATGCCGTGAAACTCGGCTTCATGGTCGTCTTCGGAACCAACGGTATGCTCATCGACGATCGGATGGCGAAGACCCTGGTTGAGATCGGCGTGATGGGGGTAGGTATCAGCATCGATTCGCTCGATCCGGCCAAGCACAATGTCTTTCGCGGCGTACCCGGCGCGTGGGAAGCGGCAGTCGCAGGGATCGAGGCCAGCAAACGCAACGGCCTCCAATTCCAAATTCACTTCAGCGCGCAGCCGATGAACTACCAGGAACTACCGGCTGTCATCGACTGGGCCCATCGGCTTGGCGCCCGCGTGCTCAACGTCTTCTTCATGGTCTGCACGGGCCGCGGCGAAGAATTGACCGACATCACCCCGGCGCAGTACGAAGAAGTCCTCGGCTATCTGATCACCTGCCAGGACAATTACCAGGGCATGCTCGTCCGGGCCCGCTGCGCACCGCACTTCAAGCGGCTGGCCTACGAGAAAGACCCCAATTCGCCGATCACGAAGGCCACCGGTTATATGGGTGGCGGCTGTCTGGCCGGGACAAACTATGCCCGCGTCACGCCCAACGGCGAATTGACTCCATGCCCCTATATGCCCCTGTCGGCCGGAAATATCAGGCAGGACAGCTTTGCCGATCTGTGGAATCGATCCGATATCTTCAACTCGTTCCGCTACCCGCAACTCAAGGGCAAATGCGGCGATTGCGAGTACACCGACATCTGCGGGGGCTGCCGGGCCCGTCCCTATGTGGACCACGGGGACTGGCTGGACGAAGACCAGTGGTGTCTGTATACGCCCAAGGGCGGTGAGAAGATCAAAGTGGCGTTCAACACGCCGGAAGAAGCCGAGGTGGCGTGGGACGACGCGTCGGCGTTGCGCTTGAGCCGCATCCCCTACTTCCTCCGCGCGATGGTCAAAAAAGGCGTCGAAAAGCATGCCCGCGAAAACAACATCGCCCTCATTACCGTCGAATTGATGGAAGAACTGCGCAAGAAACGCTTCGGCAACGAGGCGCCGGTCTTTAAATTTGAGCGTTAACCGTTAATCGTTATTCGCAAATCGTATCAACTGGAATCCTTGACTCTTCAGTATCTCTCGATTCACGTTTCACGGTTCACGACTAACGGGATTCGGGCCATGGACACCCTGGACAGCATTTCTCTCGATCTCCGCACACTGATCCCGATCCTCAACCACTGGCTTCACCTTGTGTCGGCGGTGATCTGGATCGGCGGGTTGGCCTTTCTCGTGATGGCGGTCACACCAGGGCTGCAAAAGGCCGTGGCGAAGGACCAGATTAAGCCCATCACCGACGCGTTCTACCAGCATTACAAGAAAGTCGCCGGCATACTCCTCGTGGTCCTGCTGTTCACCGGCGGCATCAACTTGCACTACGTCAATCAAGTCATTACGTCACAAACCGGCGCCGGCATGCAGCATCATGCCAAGTATCTGATCGTCTTTTGCGTCAAGCTGCTGCTCGTCCTTGGGCTCCTCACGCTGTTTCTCTATACCGTGATCTTCAAGTCTGATGACCATGCCGAGGAAGGCGAGTCGTATGAAGCCATCCCCTTTCAGCGGGCCGCACTGTGGATGGGCTTCTTCATCATCCTGTGCGCCGCCGCCATGAAACACCTGCACCAGTAGACTGGTACCCTTCTCTCACCTCATCTTCTGTATCGAACAAGATACCGTTCCTGGTACCCCATCCGATACAATCGTGTTGCCGCACCTCATGTTCCTCCTCAGACATTGCAGCAAACCGGCTTTTCTGATCACGGCATAACAATACGGCTGATGGCATGACCGTTGCTCACCCCTCATCTCGTGCTGTATCCGACGGGGACGACACAACCGGATCACAGCGAGGCGATGTGGTGAGCCGGCAATCTTCTCCATGGCGGTAAGCGACTCTGTCCCTTGCCGTCTACGCTGCTCTTGGATTTGCCCTCCAGAGCAAGGTTGTTGCCTCAACCCGTTGCCAACAGCGCCATGCCTCTTAAGAGGCATGGCGCCATTTTCGCAACCTTCACACACCCCCCATCAACTAGCGAGTCGGCCTCGACCCGGAAAAAGCCCGCTTGAAGACAGTCTTGAGGCCAAAGTAGCCGATGGAGTCTTTTAAATTGGAGTAGAGGCGTTTGACGGGATTCATATGCGGATCGGTGACATATTCCATCGTGAGGGCGATCCGCTCTTCGCCTTCTCCCAGAGGCGTGACGGCATGCCACAGCTTGTCGCCATTGAAAATCACCAGATCGCCTGGCTCGGTCACCAGTTCAAGATGGCGCGGTGTTTTTGTTGGGTGGTCCTTAAAGAGCTCACAGACCAGCTTACAGTGCGTAGACCGGTCGACCAGTCCCATGAGAATCGTGTAGCGGGCCCCCTTGTAGTAGGACGTGTCGTAATGAAATCCGATGTGGTCCCCCGGCTCCGTGTAGTAGTAGAGCGCGCAGGAATGGGGGTCATTGTCAGGACAGAATCTCAGGTCAGCGTTCGTCAGTCGGCTCAGGAACGTCTTGAATGAATCCGACCGGTATAAATCGAGAAACAGCGGGGCTTTTTCCTGCACCGTATAGTAGCTGACGCTGCCTCCCTTCTTATGGCCCGGAATATAATTGCGATTGAGGTCCCCTTTCATGGCCTGAGCTTCAGGCGCAAACGTCTGCTCCACGAACGTCCTCGGCAAGAACTGAGGGATGACCAGAAACTCGTTCTGCTCCCAATAGTCCCGGGACAGTTGCTCGAAATCTAATTGGGTAGTGGCCCGCTCAACGGCCTCGGCCACCTTGATGGAAGTAACCGCTGCCACCATAATCAGTCCTTTCCGCCATGTTCGCCAATCGTCATCCGTCAATCGTACAGAGTTCTTCTCCGACCGCTTGACGTAAGACGGTCCCTCTACGGCCCATTCAGCACAGGCGCCTTGACCACTTCGACATCCGATGGCGCTTTAAAATCGAACACCTCGTTCCCCAACCCTTGATTCGGCTTCAACGCGGAGAATTCAAAGGTCGCCACGTTGCCGCTGATTTCATGCAGCGACACCGTGCGCAGAAAATAGGTTTTGGGGAAGACTTCGACGACAATCCGCTGAAGATTGCGAGTTGATTCATGCTCCTTGTCTTTGGGAAGCAGTGTGATCAAGCGAATGCCGCCGGTCCCCCGTTCTTTTCCCGTCGCCGGCTGAATGTCGAACGATTCGTCCAACTTGCCCGCCCCCTGCAAGAGTTCGAGCGGCGCACTGGACGCCGCCATCTGCGTTAACTTCCCCACCAACACCTGCTTGTGTTCAGGCACATAGACTTTGACGTCGTCCTGCATGACGTAGATTTGTTCCGTCGCCGGATCGAGATAGTCCCACCGCAACCGTCCCGGTTTCTTGATGTAGACCCTGCCGGAGGAGGTCACCGGCCGTTCGAATCCTTCGATCTTGGTCGTCTGAACGAAGTCGGCTTGGAGATCCTTGGTCTTTTCGTACCGTGCCTGGATCTGCTTCACGACATCGCGGGCCTCTTGCCACGCCTTGTCGCCATCGACGGATTCCCCCCCCCAGGAGACCGTCGCACACAACAGCGTGACGAGGACACCCGCCCACCGGATTCTCATGATTCCGTCGCTCCGACAGGACCCCGTCGTCCCAAGACCTCCCGACGCCCATCCCGGCCTGCTGCACCAACGATGCCTTCCGTTTCCATCTGTTCGATCATGCGGGCAGCACGCGGATAACCGACTCGCAACCGGCGTTGAATCAGCGAGGCCGATGCCTGGCCGGTCGTGAGCACCAACTCCTTGGCCTGTTCGTAGACCTCGTCCTTCGCTTCCTCTTCTGCCGCTTCATCGGCCTTGAGCGATTGCAACTCCTGATTGTAGACCGGCATGGCCTGTTGCTTCACAAATTCGACGACCGTGCGCACGTCGTCATCGGACACGTAGGACCCATGAAGGCGAACGAGGCGTCCGGTCCCCGATGCAAGATACAGCATGTCGCCTTGACCAAGCAGAGCCTCGGCGCCGTTGGCGTCCAGGATCGTCCGCGAATCCGTCTTCGAAGACACCTGGAAGGCGATACGGGCGGGGAAATTCGCCTTGATCAACCCGGTCAGCACATCGACGGACGGCCGCTGCGTGGCCAGGACGAGATGAATGCCCGACGCCCGCGCCATTTGCGCAAGCCGTGCGATTTTGTCTTCCACATCTTTGGGCGCCACCATCATCAAGTCGGCCAACTCGTCGATCATCACGACAATGAACGGCAGGGGTTCCGGCGGTGTGGGTTTCGGCTGCATACATCCGGATTCACCTTCGGCAATCATGGTTTCACCGGCGGACAGCCGTTCCTCCTCGGACAAAAACTGCATCGGCAGTTCGGTTTGCTCGACGGTCGGCGACGGACGCTCGGCAAAGGCTTCGTGCAGCCCGGCCACTTTGCGATTGTACGCCTCAATATTCCGCACGCCGGCTTCAGCCAGCAGCTTATACCGCCGTTCCATTTCAGCCACCACCCACCCCAGCCCCTTGGCCGCCGACTTGGCATCCGTGATGACAGGACGCAGCAGATGGGGGATCCCTTCATACGATTGGAATTCCAGCATCTTCGGGTCAATGAGCAACAGCTTGACCTCGTTGGGCTTGGCGGAGAACAGGATGCTCAACAACATCGTATTCAAACTGACGCTCTTGCCGGCACCCGTGGCGCCGGCCACCAACAGATGCGGCATCGTTTTCAGATCCGCCGTCACCGGTGCGCCGAAGATATCTTTGCCCAGCGCCATCGTGAGCTTCGAACGCGCCCTGCTGAAAGCGCTGCTCATGACGACCTCTTTGATCGACACGGTTTCGCGGGACCGATTCGGCACCTCGATCCCCACCACCGATTTGCCGGGGAGCGGAGCCACGATGCGAAGGCTGACCGCCTTGAGCGCCAACGCCAGATCATCGGCGAGGCTGACGATGCGGGCCACCTTGGTTCCCGGCGCCGGCTCGAACTCATACATCGTGACCACTGGGCCCGGCCGGACTTCCGTCACTCGGCCGTCGATCCCAAAGCTCGCCAGCGCTCTCGCCAGGACATCGGATTGGGCCTTCAACTCGTCGTCGGACATGCGGCTCAACGGACCGGAGGGATCGCTCAAAATCGTTTCAGGATCCGGGAGACTATATTCGCCGGCTTCGACCGGCGCGGTCACCACTTCCGGCTCACTCTCTTCCAACTCCACTACGGCTGCCGATGGGATGACAGCGGGTTGAATGACGGGGGCCGCCGGAGCAACGGGGACCGCCAACTCTTCAGACGGCTCGGCTATTATCTGCACCTCGTCGGCCGCTCGATTGGGCTTCGGCATTTTAATTTTTTGGGGCCGAGTCTCCGGTTCTTCAGGAAGGGCGGCCGACCGCTCCGTCCTCATTGCGGCCACCCACTCGCGAAGTCCCGTCAACCGTTCCGGAATGCGACGGACCGCTTCGCCAAGAGACAGCGGCGTCGTCAACAACAGCGAAACGAGAAATCCTGCAATGATCAGAATATGCGCTCCGGTGCCGGCGAACACCGCGCGCAGCCCGTCTCCGACAACCTGACCAACGACGCCACCGGCCATTCCCCGCGAGATCATGCCACTCGTCAACGTGGGAACAGCCGTCATTTCGAGATGGAGAAAGGCGCTCAAAAAGAAGACGGCCGCCAGGGAACTGCCCGCCGTCCTCAATCGAATACTGACAGGGGTTTGGGAGAAGCAGCGAAATCCCAGCCGCCCTAACAACAGCGGGAACAGATAGGCCGCCCCGCCGATGGCATAGAACAATCCTCCCCCCAGGAGCACGCCGAAGGATCCGATCATGTTGCGCGGAGGTTTCGCCGCCGGAGCTCCGCCCGCCACCGTTTGTGCCTCTCCCGGCACAAAGGACAGGAGGCTCAGCAGCATCAGGAGACTCAGCGCAATCAAAATCACGCCGATGACTTCCCGCTGCATATGAGATGGGGGAGAAGGGGCGCGGCGGGCTTCGCCCCGCTTAGCCGAGGTGGTAGCACCCATGGCGCGGATGCTAACACAGGGGGCAGGTCATTTCAAACGACGAGAGAGAAACACAATGACAGGACTTGCCCATCCAGCGAGGCTTAGGCGGATTGTGCCGGCGTGGTATGACGGATGATCTTGCCTTCGACGAGATAGACCACCAACTCGGCCATGTTGGTGGCATGATCGGCGATTCGTTCGAGATATTTGGCGACGAAACTCAATCGGATGGCGCGTGTAATCGTGTGCGGGTCCTCGATCATGTACGACAGTAACTCGCGAAAGATCTGTTCCATCAGGTCATCGACCAGATCATCGTTCGCAAGCACTTTCCTCGCCAGCGCGGAGTCATCCTTCACGAATGCATCGATACTCTCCTTCACCATGACCCGCGCGAGATTACCCATCCTCGGGATGTCGATGTAGGGCTTGAGTTGCGGCTCTTCGTTCAGCTCAAGCGTCCGCTCGCAGACATTTTCCGCCAGATCGCTGATGCGTTCGAGCTCCGTGGAGATCTTCATGGCAGTCGTCACCAGCCGCAGGTCTCGGGCGGCCGGCTGATGGAGGGCGAGCAATCGGAGACATTCTTCGTCAATCTCCACATCAAGGGCGTTGACCTTGTGGTCCCGTTCGATCACTTGGCGAGCCTGGCCTGAATCACGAGTGGTGAGCGCCGAGAGCGCTTGGTCGATCTGGTCTTCCGCCAAGCTGGCCATGCGGACCAGCGTGGCCTTTAATTCAGCCAGTTCTTCGTCAAAATGGCGCAGAGGCATACTCAGCCAAATCGTCCTGTAATGTAGTCTTCGGTTTGTTTTTGAGCGGGTGCGGTAAACAGTTGTTTCGTGAGGCCGAATTCCACCAGCTGGCCCATATACAGGAACGCCGTCCAGTCGGATACCCGCGCCGCCTGTTGCATGTTATGGGTGACGATGACGATGGTCAACTCTTTCTTCAATGTAAACAACAGCTCTTCGATTCTCCCCGTGGCGATCGGATCCAGCGCGGAACAGGGTTCATCCATCAAGAGCACGTCCGGTTTGACGGCCAAGGCGCGCGCGATGCACAACCGTTGCTGTTGCCCGCCGGACAAGCCTAAAGCGCTCTTGTGCAGCCGATCTTTGACCTCTTCCCACAGACCGGCTCCTTGGAGACTGTGCTCAACGATGTCGTCCAGCACTGCCCGGCTCCTGGTCCCCTGCAGCCTCGGTCCATAGGCCACATTTTCATAGATGGACTTGGGAAAGGGATTCGATTTCTGGAACACCATTCCCACGCGCTTTCGAAGGTCGGTGATGTCGATCTTCGGATTAAAAATGTCAACGCGGTCGAGGAGAATATTCCCCTCATGCCGAGCCCCTTCAATAAGGTCATTCAGGCGATTCATGCAGCGAAGCAGCGTGGATTTCCCGCAGCCGGATGGGCCGATGAAGGCGGTGACTTGATGTTCGGGAATATCAATGTCGATCTTAAACAGGGCTTGGACAGGGCCATAGAAAAAACTGAACCCTTGAACAAGCATCTTCGACTGCGGCTGCGCCTCCTCCCGATGCGCGATGGAGTGATCAGCCATTCCTTGATGTTCCATCTTCGAGACACCGGGCAGCGCCAGAGGATGGCCGCTGGCCATGAGGCTATACCGCTGATCCAGCATATTTCTTTCTCATTCGATTCCGCAACACGATGCCCGTCAGATTAAGCGTCACGACGACAAGAATCAATACCAATGTGGTCACATACACCATGGGTTTGGCGGCCTCCACGTTGGGCGACTGAAAGCCCACGTCGTAAATGTGAAAGCCCAGATGCATGAACTTCCGGTCGAGGTGAAGGAACGGCCAGGCTCCATCGATCGGCAACGCCGGCGCCAGCTTGACCACGCCGGTCAACATCAACGGTGCCACTTCTCCGGCGGCACGTGCCATGGCAAGGATCAGTCCGGTCAGGATGCCGGGAAGCGCGGTGGGAAGCACGACCTTCCAAATCGTTTCCCATTTGGTCGCACCCAAACCAATCGACCCCTCCCGATATTCTCGTGGCACCGCGGCCAACCCCTCTTCGGTCGCAACAATCACCACAGGAACGGTCAAGAGTGCCAGCGTCAAGGACGCCCACAAAATGCCTCCGGTGCCGAATGTCGGATTCGGCAGCCGATCCGAAAACCACAGGGCATCGATCGAGCCACCCACGCCATAGACAAAAAATCCCAAGCCGAACACACCAAAAACAATTGAGGGGACTCCAGCCAAATTGTTGACCGCGATACGCACCGTCCTCACGATGATTCCTTGACGCGCATACTCCCGCAGATACAGCGCACCGATCACACCGAAAGGAGTCACGACGACGCTCATGATGATCACCATCATGACGGTACCGAAAATCGCCGGGGCAATTCCCCCCTCCGTGTTGGCTTCTCGCGGCTCCGTGGTCAAAACCGTCCACACGTTACCGACATACACCCAGATCTTTTCCAAAACCGAAAGATCATTGGGCCGAAAGACCCGCATGACTTGGTCCAGTGGAATAGACTTTTCTTTCCCATTGGCGTCGACGACGAGCAGTGCGTACCCACTCTCTGGCTCATTCGATATGGCATTCCGCAACAGCGCCGGCAAGGATTGCCACACGGCATCCGGGCCGTCGGCCACGACCTGGCCTTCTTTGACCAGTGTCCGTAAGCGCCCGTAAAAGTTCCCCCATTCGCGCCGCTCCACCATCACCAAGTCGACAGGCCTGGTGCGCTCGATCATCTGATCCGTGTTGATCCAGCGATAGTCCAATCCATAGAGATCGCGATTACCGATCTTCACCCGGATGCGAGGCACGCCCTTCGGGCTGACTTCTTCCCCGGCCAGCTGACCGATGACATGTTTGCCGTCCTTTAAGGTCAGGTCGATGAGGTCGGACGGCCAAAAATACCCGAACCCGTTGACGAGGATCAGCACCAGAAGTCCGCCGATCATGAGCAGCGACAGAGAAAGTCCCGCCCCGCAGCCCCAAATGAAGAGCTCCCCGCTGCCGAACAAATGCCTCATCCACAGCTTCATTGAACCACTTTCCTGCTACTCTCTGACAACACTTCTCTTTCGCAAATTCAGCTCGAACTAAAATTGGCTGTATTTCGCCCGCAGCCTCTGACGAATGATTTCCGCTACCGTGTTAAGAGCGAATGTCGCGGTAAAGAGAAGTAGCCCTGCCAAAAAGAGGGTCCGATACAAGGTTCCTCCATGCGGCGCTTCTGGAATTTCCACCGCGATATTGGCGGAGAGCGTTCGAAACCCGTTAAACAAACTCCAGTCCATGATCGGTGTATTGCCGGTCGCCATCAGGACGATCATGGTTTCTCCAACTGCCCTGCCGAGCCCGATCATCAGCGCAGAAAATATGCCTGGGCTGGCTGAGATTAAAACCAGATGCGTCAGCGTTTGCCATCTGGTGGCGCCGAGCGCCAGAGATCCGGCAATGAGATTCTTCGGGACATTTGAAAGAGCCTCTTCAGAGATACTGTAGATAATGGGAATGATGGCAAATCCCATGGCCATGCCGACGACGATGGCATTTCGCTGATCGTACTTCAGGTCGAAATGCGCTTCCAGCCACGCCTTATAGTGGCCATCGAACAACAAGGATTCCCACCAGGCATTGGTTTCCAGACACCCCCAGACGACGGCGATGATGACCGGCATCACAAGCAGCGCTTCAGCCCCAGGCCGGATACGATTCCGCAGGGAGGTGGGCAACATGAGAAACAGTCCGGCAGCCAGGGCGATCGCTAACGGGAGGACGAGCATCATCGCCGTGATGGCGGAAAAGTTCCGCTCCAGAACCGGCGCAAACCAAAGCCCGGCCAGAAATCCGAGCACTACAGTGGGAAGCGCCGCCATGATTTCGATCGTCGGCTTGATTTTGGCGCGCAGATTCGGATGCATGAACATGGCCGTATAAATCGCGGCCAATACCGCCAACGGTACCGCGAGTAATATCGCGTAGAAGGTGCCTTTAATGGTCCCGAAGATCAGGGGGGTTAGGCTGAACTTGGGCTCAAAATCATCCGACCCGCTCGATGATTGCCACACAAGCTCAGGCCGATCATAGCCCTCGTACCAGACGGGCGAGAACAAT
>DASUMN010000075.1:0-7738 GCA_036277675.1 Nitrospira sp.
GCCCGCCGCCTTGAGCTCAGCAAATTGTTTGGTCCCCGGATAGGGAGTCATGATCCGCCAGAGTGCCCCGGCCAATCCCATCTTGGTGGCCCACTCGGCTGTTCGTTCAAAGTCGTAGACGTCTTCATGGTCTAAACCACAGATAAATCCTGCGTGGATATCGATCCCCTGATCGTGAATTCGCTTGATCATCTCCTCATACAGTTTGGCCTGATTTTGTTTGTCGACGGACTTCAGCGAATCTTGATTGATCGATTCGATCCCCATGAACATCGCTGAGCATCCCGATTCCCTGAGGGTCTTCAGCAATTCCGGATGATGGGCGACATAAGTGGCGCTCATTTGGCTCATCCACTTTTTACCAAGCGGCTTCATGGCTTGGCAGAGCTCTCGCGTATAGGCGGGGTCGGATAACAAGTCATCGTCCCAAAACATCACCATCGGTCCATTCATCTTCTCAACCAGCTTCACCACGTCCGCCGGCGGTTTCTTTCTGAAACCATATTGGCCGCCACCTAACGCCAAGTGAATGGAGCAAAACGTGCAGCGATAATTGCACCCTCTGGTGGCTGTGAGGGCATCCCGAAACATGTAGCCCTGCGGCAAGAGATCCCAGCGTGGCGGCCGTTCATCCCATTGCTCAACCATGTACGGCATACGGTACTGCTGTTGCAGCGTGCCTTTTTTAAAGTCCTCGATCAGTCGAGGCACGGTTAGCTCACCTTCGCCGATCACGACCGCATCGGCATGTTGTATCGCTTCATCGGGCAAGGTAGAAGGATGAATGCCGCCAAGGACGACCTTGGCCCCACGCTCACGGAAAAGACGGGCGACTTCATAAGCCCGAATGGCCACCACGGTCGTCACGGTAATGAACACCAGGTCATAGTCGGCCTGGAAGTTCAGCGGCCCGACGATTTCATCCTGGATCTCGATATCCCACTCATCTTCGGGGATCAGCGCGGCGAGGGTAGGGAGGTTCAAATTGGGGGTCCGGAACAGCTTCCAGACGGAATCCCATTTTTGATCTTCAGGATGGGGAATAATGAGTCCGATTTTTCGCCGTCCCATGGCACCTCCCTGTGGTGGGCAACTGGCCGCGCAACCGTGCGCGACTAGCATCTCCTTTACGATTTCATACTGGCGTCGGCCGCCTTAGTGGTATGTCCAATCAGTCACCGTTTCTCCATGGACCAGTTGCGGCCAAAATGATTGGTGGGGCTGTCTAGCGCATACGGGTGGTCCGTCTCGTTTCGGCGGTTGATGGAGTCGGGGAACAATGGACTGCCGAAGTGGCCGTAGACGGCCGGGCTTGGACCAGAATCGGACAGATACAGGCTCAACCGGCTTCGATCGTTCCCATTCGAATTTGGGGAAAGCGACGCGGCAAATTCATCAAAATTGGTGGCGGATGTCGGATGATATGGATTGGCATAGGACCAGGCCTGATCAACGAGAGGCTCATCTCCAGATGGCTTCTCCGCGATTGAGCGCTCTGTTGTCTTCTGGTCGTTCCCGATTGTGGAGAGAGGTATAGAATCGGCCGTATGGCCGCTGAGGGGAAGAAGCGTGAGCATTAGACCGAGCAGATATCGCATGCCACACCTTCAAGATACTGATGCAGCCTAGCCTTTTTGAGGAAGCAGATCAAGCACTCCCTGGAGGATCTGAGCCACGGCTCTTGATACGGTCACCGTACTTCATGTAACTTAAGCAGGTTTGTGCCGCCTGGTTGTCCTACCCTGGTACCGGACAGGATCACGATCCTTTCACCAGTCTTGGACAATCCTTCCGCTTTGAGCCGCCGTTCCGCCTCCTCCACACGCACCTCGGTATGCTCAATCTCCACCATTGTGTACGGACGTACGCCCCAATAGAGCGCCATCTGTCTCTTGACCGATTCGAAAGGGGTAAAGGCGACGATCGGCGCCGACGGCCGTTGCTTTGAAATCAAACGGGCAGTTGTCCCACGCTCGCTGAAAGCCACCACAACACTCGCGGCGATTGCTTTGGCCGCTGACGATGCGGCGGTGCAGATGGCGTCAGGAAAGGGCAGCTGTTCCATATCGGTAGACCGCTTGAGGATCATCCTGGGCTCGACTTCCCCTTCCGCAGCTCGAATGATACGATCCATCACCTGGAGGGTTTCGATCGGATGGGCGCCGATCGCCGTTTCTGCGGACAGCATCACGGCATCGGTGCCGTCGAACACGGCATTCGCCACGTCTGAAGCTTCAGCCCTCGTCGGACGTAGCGCGCTGGTCATTGACTCCAGCATCTGTGTTGCGGTGATGACCAGCCGGCGTCGACGGTTGGCTTCCGCAATAATGCGTTTTTGCAGCATCGGCACGGCCTCCGGCCCCATTTCAACACCGAGATCTCCGCGTGCGATCATCACACCGTCTGCTTCGGCCAGAATAGCGTCCAGCTTGGCCACGCCTTCAGCTCGCTCAATCTTCGCGATAATCCCTTGATGCCCGCCGTGCTGAGCGATCAAGGCCCGCGCCATGCCGATATCCTCCGGTCCTCGCACGAATGAGAGGGCGACATAGTCCACACCCTGCGCAACGCCAAACTGCAAGTCTTCCCGATCCTTGTCCGTCAGTGTCGGCGCACTCACAGTGGTGCCGGGAAGATTCATGCCCTTGTGCGAGAGGACCCGGCCTCCAGTGACCACTGTACAGTCGACGGAGTTGTCAGCAGTACGGGTCGCACGCAGTTCGATCAGACCATCGTTGATCAAAATCCGCGCGCCAGGCTGCACGTCACGAGCGAGAAACGGATAGTTGATCGGCATTTCCTGAACAGGAGAGGATGAAGCGCGCACGTGTGGCGTACCACCTCGTTCTCCGGACAGAGATGACGAAACCAGTAATCGCACCGACTCGCCGGCTCTGAGTTCAACCCCCTCTTCCGGGAGGGCACCCACTCGTATTCTGGGACCTTGCAGATCTTGAATGATGGCCACGGTCGCGTGGCGACGTTCCGCAGCCTCTCGGATCGCGGCGATCGCAACGGCATGAGAGGCATGGGTGCCATGGGAAAAGTTCAACCGCGCCGCGTCCATGCCGTGCTCGATGAGGCGATCCAGCATGGCCAGTGACACGCTGGCTGGACCAATCGTGCAGACGATTTTGGCTTTACGCATGCGCCTCCTTGTCGGCAGCTTATCATTCGCCCAGGCTGGACGCTACCGGCGCACAACCATACATGCCGAAGGCGTGCTAGGGAAGTTGGAGCCCGATAGGAAATGTAGCGGCATATCCGTCTGTCGTCGAGGTCATGATCGGTATCAGGCGGTCGCCGCCATGCCGGAAGATGCCATCATGGCGGTTTCGCGTCATGCGTGCTCCTCTTGAGATATAGGGTTGCTGGGAATGAATGCGGTCGGTCAACTCATCGCTGAAGTAGAGTTGCGACGTAAAATCAAACCGTCTCTGGTCCGCTGATCCTGTACGAATCTTGAAGTGAATGTGTACGGTCCTACCCGGATACCAGCCTGGATATACCGTGACAAAGCGCGCTTCGCCCTGCGTATCGGTCACTTGATAGCCACGCAGGAATTGTTGCCCGATGGTATCGAACCAGGGATCCCGCACATCTGAATACACCCCCATGGCATCGCAGTGCCAGATATCAACCAAGGCCCCTGACAGCGGAAGGCAGGATTCGGCGCCGATGCGCATAATTTGAAACGTCAGCATCAAAGGAGTGCCCGCCTTGACGTGTTTGGTGGATGGATCGGAGCGAATATCAGAGCGGTTCAGTTTCTCGTCGAGAAAATAGGGACCCTCGGTTTGCTCGGGTCGGACGATACAGGCAGGTGAGGCGAGGCCGGCGAGAGCCGGTGGAGGCGCACGATGCTCTCCCAACAGCCATGCCGCACCGGTCGCGCCAAGAAGTGCCACGGCTTCGCGGCGTGAAAGCATGTGTCCCATCCGATGATCGTTCCCTTTCATCTCACCGGACCTTTTCCACATAGCGAAGGATTGGGAGGGAACATGGTTATCGGCCCCGAAGCCGCGGGTGCACCGTTCGCGGAGGCGGCGGGGGGGGCGGTGTTGATCGTGGAGTAAAGTATGGCGCGGGGCCATAGAATCCTCGGCTTCCCCAATACCCCCCCAGGGCTCCTCCATACGCACCATACGGATACAACCCGCTCCACCCATAGGGCGGAGCATAGAAGCCGTAGGTTGGGGTCCGATCCCTTCGACGCTCAGCCGCAATCCGACTCCAATCGATTATGTGTTTGATCGTAAGGAGAGGATAGGTATAGGTGCTCTCATCCAATGGTCTGGTGGTCTCACCTGTGACCGTACCGATCACCGTAACAGGGGTGCCCTCTGGCAGACTGGCTGGGTCAAGAAACGCTTCTCGAACAGCCAGGAATCGACCTTCCGATCGAAGACGGTCTTCTGTGAGGGGCTCGTTGTTTTCCGCAGGGAGTTGCAACACTTCCACTTCGGTTCCCCCAGCCGTCAGTTTGGCTCGTATGACAGTCCCACCGATCATGACCGTTCGTCCGATATACTCGCTGGGTGTCTTTTTCAGGTTCGTGAAACGGACGGTGGTATCGATCTCTTTTTCAAGCCCAATCGGAACGCCGAGCAGCTCAGTATCACGCTGGACTTGATGGAGGGACTCGGCACATGCGGAGAGGATGATGACTGCGCAAAGCAGCCACGCGTGCACAATCAAACGCGACATGGCGCTTCTCCTCAGCTAGAAGTGATACGACAGCCCGCCCAGAATATGCTGGGCTCTGTAATTTCCACTAAACCCGCCCAAGTTGCCGAATGCATCATCAAACTGGAGTGTGGCGCCCGTGTATTTGTACTCTCCGAACAGGGCGATCGTCGGCGTGATGAATGCCCGTAGACCGACCAAGACATTCCACACCGGTGACACGTCTGTGTCGCTCTGCACGGTTGGAGTCGTGCCGATATGGGCAATTCCTGCACCAATACCGGCACCGATATACGGTTGAATCGTGCGGCCGGGATACCGCGCTATAAAATTGACTCCAATAGTCGTCATCCGCAGATGGATTCCCGGATCGGTATCCAGCTGTTTGATGTGGGGGGTTGTAGTCAACACTTCTCCTTCAATCCCATACCAACTCGCTCCGGGGAAATAGCCAATTTTCCCGCCATACGTAATGGAGTTTTGAAGATCGAAATCTTGAAGGGGGCCCGGAACTCCGGCAGAGGGGCCTGTTCCGGCAATGCTGTTGATACGATCCGCAAAATTGACACCGAGGACCCCAGCGACGTAAGACTCTGACCGCGCAGGAGAAGAGGACAGGAACATATCGATGCCCAAGCAGAAGAAGACCGCGCTCAGCACTATGACCTGTTTGATCCTCATCGAACTTTTTTCTTACAACACATAGCGCAGTCATCATACCAAGCAGCTGACAGGTTGAACATGGGCGCCCAATCGGGACTGATCGAGTACGACCGAAGAGCGACCTTCTTGTCCTGCAATAAGTTGACATGGCCACAACGATAGGGTAGAGACGGAATGGTGATTGAACAGCGCTGGGACGACCAGCCAGCGCTAGATGGATCTGCGAGTTTACATAATCATCCTTATCAGACTATGACGCTCGAGCTCTTCGGTCGAATTCACAAAGAGCTTTCCATTACCGCCAGCGCGTTCCATGAGACAGTCCTTGCGATCTCGGAGCGTGTCAATCGGAAAGTCCAGATTATTCGACTCCATTGGCAGGCTTCAGCACTGCTCCAGCAAATTGACACGCTGACCGGAGATGTAGGCCGCCGGTTAGTCACGCACGTGTCCCGTCGGTTTCTCATTCAAGGCCAATCCAACCCGGATTTGAGCGATCTTGACACCGACCTGTCTCATGCAGCCATCCAGGTTCATGAGTGCAAACGGACCCTCCTCCAGATTGATGGCCAAATTCGTGAGCTCAAACTTGAAGCTATACATGAAGATCTCCTTCGACTCCATCATGATCTCAAGTTGAGGTCGGCCAGGATTGATCGTCTGACGATTGCCAGAAATGCCGGCGCAGTCGGTCAATCTATCAGCGTGATGTCTCAGTCTTCATCAGTCCGTGTGGCGGCAATCTTGCGCGGCCCCTTTGTCCTGGCTCCGTCCGACAGTCTGATATTTCGCCCGGACGATATCGTTGTCCTGATTGGCATGGAGGCTGACTTAGATCCCATCGCGCTCTGGTTTACCGGTCAACGGTCGCTCCAATCCCCATCCACTAAATCTGCCTAAGTCTGGTGGGGATGTCCTGTAAACTCCGTTATCATCATGGCAAGGACGGCATGAGCATCAGGTCATACCTCCGGTGGCGTGGACCCTTCGTGTGGATGGTTCTCGTACTGGTGACGCTCTTCGATACGGCACCACTCCGTGCGGAACAGAGCACTGACGCTGCCACACACGTCTCCCAAGGCATTCGCCTCCTGGAAGAAATTCAAGCGGTCATCACCGATTTGGCAGAACGGGCGACGCCGTCGGTCGTCAACCTCTTTCCGCTCACCGGTAACAGCCGCGCACGTGATCGGGGAAGTGACCGCACTCCGAATGCAACGGGATCAGGATCCGGGCTGATCGTTGATAGTACGGGATACATTGTCACCAATAACCACGTGATCGGCGATGCCGTCGAGGTCGACGTTCGATTCTCCGACAAGACGAGATTGATCGCCCAGGTAGTCGGCAAGGATCCCGATACGGATCTGGCCCTCCTCAAAGTGACGGCCGATCGGCCGTTGCCGAGCGCGCGATTCGGTGATTCTGCCGCGGTAAAAGTGGGGCAATGGGTGCTGGCTGTGGGAAGCCCCTTTGGCCTCGACCGCACGGTCACACTTGGGGTCGTCAGCGGCATCGGCCGAGAGAATATCAACTTATCCCGGTACGAAAACTTCATTCAAACCGATGCGTCGATCAACCCCGGCAATTCCGGCGGTCCCCTCATCAATCTTCATGGGGAGGTCATCGGGATCAATACCGCCATCATCAATTTCGCCCAAGGTATCGGATTCGCCATTCCGTCGAACATGGCCAAACAGGTGATTGAGCATCTGCTGGCAAAAGGCCGCGTGGCACGCGGCTGGTTGGGGGTCGGCATTCAGCCACTGACCCCGGAACTGGCCAAAAAGTTCGGCGTGGCGGAAAGTGAAGGCGTACTAGTCAATGAGGTCTTCCCCCATGACCCGGCGGCAGCGGCGGGCATCAAGCCCGGTGACGTTATCGTCAGAATCGACGGCCATGTGGTGGATTCTCCCAATAAACTGTCGCGCTTGATCGGGACGCTCGCGCCGGGAGCCACGTCGAAGATCGAAGTTGTTCGTGATCTCACGCGTGTGACGTTGGATATTCGCCTCAGTGAACGCCGCGAGACAGCCGTCGCGGCCTCCCCTCCTCCGCCCGGAAGCGAGATGAAACTCGGCCTCGATGTGCAGGAATTGACCGCAGCCTTGGCAGAAAGATTCAATCTGAAGGAAGCGAAAGGTGTCCTCATCTCGAAGGTGGAGTCTGGCAGCTTGGCCCAGGCCGAAGGTCTTCGGGAAGGTGATCTGATCAAGGAAGTGAACCGTGGCGAAATCCTCAGCGTAGAGGACTTCACGGCGGCCATTGGCCGGATCCGGCGTGGGGACGCAGTGTTGCTTCGAGTGCTGCGCGAGACCCGAGCATTCTACGTGGTGCTCAAGCCCACCGACTGAATCTCTTGTCAGTGCACTGCGACGACGTGTCGATC
>DASUMN010000076.1:0-6392 GCA_036277675.1 Nitrospira sp.
GCTTCTTTCGCCGTCCAGGCCAGTTCCAGCGAGGATTCAATTTTCTTCGTGGTCAGCAGATCAGCCACGAGATATTCCCAGCCGACACCGGTACTGTTCAGCGGCGTGCCGTTTTCACGTGCGGCGACCGCAAGCGCCCGCTGATCCTTGGCTTGCCCGAAGTGGTAGATCTCAATGCCCTTGACTTGGTGCGAGGGGTGCGAGTTGACGTGGACCGAGACGAATAAGTCGGCGCCCTGGCTGTTGGCGAACTTGGCGCGATCTTCCAACTCGACGAACACATCTTGGTCTCGCGTCATCAGCACGCGAACTCCAGGCTGCATGCTGAGAAGATCGCGGAGTTTGAGCCCCACTTTGAGCGTGATGTCTTTCTCCTCGGTTTGCCGTTGGCCACGCGCGCCGGTATCCTTTCCCCCGTGGCCGGGGTCGATCACGATCGTCGTGTAGTTCTTGGCCGGCGGCGTGGTCGGTTGAACGGAGGAGGGACTGGGAAATGGGAGCGGAACCGGTGTATGAGAAGGCGCCGACAGGGGGTCAGTCGACGGCGTAATATCGACGACGAGGCGCGGAGGATTAGCCAGCGTAAATTGTTTGTACGAGCGGAACGCAGCCGTCGGCAAGGACAGGGTGATCCCGCGCGCGCTTGTGTGGGTAATGGTGAAGGGGGCCGGCATCGCGCCGCTCTCTGCCTTGGCCTGCGCGGATCGGCTCATGGACGCGTTGGGGAGGGAGAGGACAACTCGGCTCGGGTGTGTTGCCCGGCGCTCGATCGCCTTGGCTTGCCGGTCCAATTCCAGCACCAGCCTGGTTTTCCCAGGACTTTCCTGAACGCGAATGTCATGGACGGTTATGGGAGCGAATGCCGTGGGCGATGCCGGTACTCGTGGCGTCTTGGACTGTGTCAATGGCCTGGGAGGATGAGGGCGATCTGAGGGCGATGCAGCCAACAGGATTGGTTCGCACGTGACGATCGAGGCTGCCGTGAACACGAAAGACCAGAGAAGGGTGTTGAACCATCTCCGGAGGTCTTGTTGTTGAGTCGGTCTGCGCATGGGAGATTTGGTGTGTCAGTACGCAGATGTATTCTCAGAAGCCCTGCGTCTTGTCAAGGACTTGCGCTGGTTTGGCCTATTTTTTGATAGGGATGGCCGTGCGTTGACAGGTCGTTCTTCCCCACGATAGCGTGAGGCGCGATGCCCACTCACCTGATCATTGACGGATATAACGTACTTGGACTCACGGGGAGGCTTTCCAACCGGCTCGAGTCGGCACGTGAGGGTCTTCTGCGCACAGTAGCATCCTATCGGCATCGGACAGGTCATTCCATCACGGTTGTATTCGATGGATGGCAGCAGGGACAACCGATGGAACAGCGCGAACATCGGGCCGGTGTGGAGGTGATCTATTCGAAGCGAGGCGAGAAGGCCGACCAGGTCATCCAGCGGTTGGTGCGTGAGTATGGATCGGATTGCGCCGTCGTCAGCTCAGACCATGAGATCGTCAATGTGGCCAGATCGCACCGGGCCTTTGTGATGGGGGCACAGGAGTTTGCGGGAAAACTGAGCCGGCCGGCCTCGTCGGCCGGCGCCGTGCCGTATAAGGAATTGGATATGGGCGATGACGTGCGACCGGATCGGGGGTCGGAGAAGAAGGGAAATCCCAGGAAACTGCCGAAATCGCAACGCCGTCGCCAGAATCAGCTCAAGCGATTTTGAACAAGCGCCTGGCGTTTTCGGTGGTCGTCCGTCCGATGTCTTCCTCGGAGAGCTTGGGATGCAGTGCCGCGAGTTGCTTGGCTACCTGTGCCACGTAGGCCGGCTCGTTCCGTTTTCCTCGATGGGGCGTCGGCGTGAGATAGGGACAGTCGGTCTCGATCAGCAGCCGATCCAGCGGAACGGTGCGTGCAATCTCACGCAGCATGGCGGCGTTCTGAAATGTGAGTATCCCGGAGAACGAGAGATAGAACCCCAGCTCCAAGGCATCCTTCGCCAGCCAGGCATCTCCTGAAAAGCAGTGAAACACCCCGCCGATATTTGACGCCTTCTCCTCTTTCAAAATCGTAATCGTGTCTTCCTGGGCTTCCCGCGTGTGGATGATGACGGGCAGCGCCAGTTCGCGCGCGAGTTGAACTTGTTCGCGAAACCGCTCGCGCTGTTCCTTCGGCGAGGAGTGATTATAGTGGTAATCCAGTCCGATCTCACCGTAGGCGACGACCTTCTTGTGATGGGCCAGCCGTCGGAATTCGTCATACCACCCGTCGCCGATGTGTTTCACCTCGTGCGGGTGTACGCCGATCGACGCATAGACGAAGGGGTGCCGGTCGGCGAGTTGCACAGCCGCCTGACTGGTCGCAAGATCGCAGCCGATCGTGACAAAGGCTTCGATGCCGGCCTCGTGCGCGCGGGCGATGACCGCGTCCCGGTCGTCATTGTAACGAGCGTCGTCGAGGTGGGTATGGGTGTCGATCAGCATGGGTAACAACGTGTGTGTTCGTTAGTCTGTCTTCGCGCGGTTGGACCATAGCCCAACCGCGATCAATGCAAGAATCAGCGCTTGCGGAACCAGGGTCTGCACGGTCGGGTAAATCCCCAGGAGCGGGAACGAGACGAAGCGGATCCTCGTCACATCCAGCACCCCTGCCTCTTGGAGAGCCGCCATGCCGTTTCCCACAAAGATCACGGCCATGATTGCCAGCAGGCTCGACGCAATCGCGAAAAATGGTCCGATCGGCAGACGGACGCTGTAGCGAAGGATCATGCCGCCGATCAGTACCAGCAGCACCACCGCAGAAGCAATGCCCCAGAGCACCGCCGCATGTCCGAGCGTCCCGGCCTGTGCCCATAAGGTTTCATAGAACAGAATCACCTCGAACAGCTCGCGGTACACGACGAGAAACGAGATGCCGGCCATCGTCCAGAGCGTGCGTTTGGCCAGCGCCGCGTTGAGGTGCTCGCGGACGTAACGATTCCAGGCTTGCGCGTTCGAACGGCTGTGCAGCCACCAGCCCACGTAGAGCAGCATGGCCGCGGCCAACAAGGCGGTGATGCCTTCGGTCACTTCGCGGTTGGTGCCTGAAATGCTGAGCACGTACCGGGCGATGCTCCACGTGATGGCGCCCAGCCCGATGGCGCCGATCCAGCCGAGGTGGATATAGGGCAGCGCGTCACGCCGGTTGGTCTTGACGACGAAGGCGACGATGGTCGAAATGATCAGAATCGACTCCAGTCCTTCGCGCAACAAAATCACCAACGAACTCAGGAACGCGGTATTCGGGGACAAGCTGCCGTTCGCGAGCGTGTCGGCAGCCCGGTCGAGAAGGGCCTTGATTGCCATCGCCTGTGCGGTCACCGCGTCGGATGGCCGTCCCTCATCGATGGCCGTTCGCAGCGCCATCATCTCGCGCTCGGTTTCCGTGCGCAGCGGTGCGTCCACGTTGTTCAGCGCCGATTCGATCAGCTCGAATCCCTCGAGATAGGCCGCGATGGCAAGATGTCGAGCGTCGTCCCGGTTTCCGTTCGCATATGCCCGATCTGCCTCCTCGACCTTCGCGCGCGTAAAGGCCAGCGGTTCTCGTGTCGAAGCCTGTAGCGCCTGTGGTTGCTGTGTGAGGTAGGCGCGGACTGCGTCTGCCGGCGAGCCGGCTGGGGCTTGCTGATCGGGTGCCTGTGTGACCAACGAGCGCAAGCTGCGGAAATCGGATCGCCCCTCTCCCTGCTGCCACAGTGACGCGCCTTTCGATACGAGTTCGGGGCTGGTACGCAGCCCGGCGGCAAAAAAGGCCAGGGCCCAGCGGTCGGTTTCCGAGAGTTCGCCGAAGGCACGCATGGGTGTGCCACGCACACCGAGCGTGACGGTATTGTAGAGGCCATAGAGGCTGCGCTGGCGCATGCGGGCGTCATCGTGAAAGTTGCGCGGGGCCGGGTCCATCCCCTTGGCCAGCGGTCCGTCGCCACGGCCTTGCGTGCCATGGCAGCTCGCACAATGTTGCGCAAACAACCGCTCACCCTGCTGGAGGTCGGGGGGCTGCCGTGGAGCCACACTCAGCCGCCACGCCTGAATCACGCCAGCCAGCAGTTGATTGGCAATCGTAGAAATCTCGCTGCCTGACGCCTTGGCCTCGATGCGGGCCAATAGCTCGTGTGCCTGTTGCGCCAGCCTCTCTTGCTCGGGGACAGGAGATAACTGGCCGAGAAACATGACGGCTTGAGCGGCAAATTCGCGTTGCTCCGCGTATTCTTCGGCATTGATCACCAGGCCATCTTGCACGGAGTCTGCGTAATCGACGCCGATATAGTCGAGCATATGGACGATGGTCTGTGCCTTTTCGTCGTCAGGCGGCGAGGCCATGGCTACGCCGTGCAGATTCGTGGATAACAGCACAATCGTGAGACACCCTAGGATGGCGTTTGGGAGGAAGGTCCATATCGGCTTCGTCACGGCCTGGTACTGCATGTTCAGTGAAACAGCGGCCTACAAAACAGTGAGGTCCATGGAAAAAGAACATTGGAGACTAAAGGAAAATTGTGATGTTCCGCAAGAGCCTGTCACATCTCATGTCAGCAATCTTGGCCTCCGTTGTTAGGTCGTGATAAGGCGGTCCCTTGATAGAGGCTTTGGGAGTGGGCAGGTATAAAGCCCTTAGGAACAGGGTGCACCAATCATCACGCGTCCCAGGCGATGGGCCGTGAAGATGGCTGATGATGCAGGATGGACTAAACAGGTCGAACGGCAAGAGAGTCGGCAAGTTCGCTGAGCAGCTGCTCGGTTTCGTCCCAGCCCAAACAGGCATCGGTAATGGAAACGCCATGCTGAAGGGCCACCCCTTCTTTCCAGACTTGTTTGCCGGGATTCAGATTGCTTTCGAGCATGAACCCCATGATGGTCTGGCGGCCTTCGCGGAACTGTCGCAAGACCTCCTGAGCGACGAACCCCTGGCGGGTATGATCTTTCTTGGAGTTGTCGTGCGAACAGTCGATCATGATGGGGCGGGCGATGCCTTCATTCACGACGGCTGCTTCGGCTTTGGCGACGTGTTCTTCTTCATAGTTGGTCTTGCCGCCGCCGCCCCGCAAGACGATATGGCGGTCGGGATTGCCCATCGTGCGGATGATCGCTATTTGCCCGTCGGCGTTGATCCCGACAAAGTGATGCGGTGTTCTTGCGGAGATCATGGCATTCACGGCGACTTGCAGGCTGCCTTCCGTGCCGTTCTTGAAACCGACCGGCATTGAGACGCCGCTGGCCAATTCGCGGTGCGTCTGGCTTTCCGTGGTGCGCGCGCCGATCGCGGACCAACTGATCAGATCGGCGATGTATTGCGGGCTGATCGGATCGAGTAGTTCCGTAGCGCAGGGGAGTCCGAGCTGGTTGATATGCAAGAGAATGGTTCGGGCGAGCTCCAGGCCGGTGGCGATGTCGCAGGTCCCGTCCAGATGGGGATCATTGATCAGGCCTTTCCAGCCGACCGTGGTGCGAGGTTTCTCGAAATAGGTCCGCATCACGATCAACAACCGGTCGCGCAGCGAATCCGCAAGCGGTTTTAGCTTGGCGGCATATTCATAGGCGGCATCGGGATCATGGATCGAGCAGGGGCCGACAATGACGACCAGCCGATCTCGATCTTCCCCATGAAGGATGCGGCGGATTGCCGTTCTCGTTTGAACAACCAGCGCGGCAGACTCGTCCGTGATGGGAAGTTTCGTTTTGATGACACGCGGCGGAGGCAGCGCGGTAATCTCACTAATGTGCTGATTGTCGATGGGTCGATTCACAGTCTGTCCTTTATCAGAGACACGGGGGCAAGAATCATATATGAAATCCCCATGAGAAGTCTACACGACGATATTTAACCTATTGAAGAGCAAGGCAAAACATCCGCCGGCTGGAAGTCTTGTTTGACAGCCTTCTTCTGATTGTGATAGTTCGACCGCCGCAATGGTATCTCTGAACATCATAGATCGGTTAAAAGCTGGCTTGTCGGTCGGCCTCGTCCTTCTCCTCATGGCCCTGGCGCCCTTCGCCGTTGCGCAGGACGTGCACCATGAATTGGCCGCCGTCGACACCGACGGCCATGAACACTCCGACAACGATCTCTGCCAATGGGTGCAGCATCATACGGCGGGATCGCTTGATCTTGATGTGCCTCGGCCGGCCTTCTGCGAGTTAGTCGAACATCACGAACCGCCTGCTCAACCGATCGTGCTCTCCGTTGCATTGTCTTTCGTCGGTCCCTCGCGTGCGCCCCCTGTTCTCCACTAAGGTTCAACGTCACACGTTCATAGGAACCGCGGTCTGACCATCGAGTGTGGCCGCGTGCACCGTGTTCGTTCGCCGGCATGAGCGCGGCAGTGGAGGAATATGATGCAGCCTAGAGTCATTCAATGGTTGGGATG
>DASUMN010000077.1:0-2941 GCA_036277675.1 Nitrospira sp.
GGTCGTTCTGCGAATCTGGCCGCACGACCGTTCAATGAGGCGAATCGGAGCTAGGATGGCCAGGAGTGCGGCCGATAGTTTCTTGCCGGCCGTGATCGTTTTGGCGATGTCTTCAAGCCAGAGCACCGTGACGCCTTGTGGAATGTCGAGCTTGGCTTTGTCGACGAAGAGCCGGCTCGTCAGGATGGTCTTGAGCGACGCAATCCTGACGGCCGATTCGAGTCCCGCCCGGCCGACGGTGTAGTTCAGGTTTACGCTCGTCTTGCCCGACAGGGCAGCCGCCACATTGACCAATGCTCCTGCGACGCTGGGCGGCAGGAGCAACCCCACGTTCTGTTGGCCTTCCCAGTGCGGCTGGAGCGTGCGCGCCAAGACGATCGTGCCGATCAACGCTTGCAGGCCTGAGACCTTCGGTCGGGAGGCATCGGCCATGGCAAAGGTGAATGGGTGCCGTCGCCACGTTTTCATGACGGAGCGGTGCAACGGTTCCTGATCCGATTTCCGCTCATGCCAGGCCGTCTCACCCAATTCACGCACCAGACGGCGCAACTCGTGCGCCGGGGTGTCAGGCGGCTGTGGTGATCCGAACGACACCGTCACCGGATAGGGCACACGCTCCGGTCGTTTGGTGATGAACCGTCCGTGCGAGAAACTGAAGATGCTGCCCCAGATGCGGTCGAGGTGTACGGGAATCACCGGCGCAGTCCGGCCTTTCACGATGCGTTCGAACCCGCGCCGGAACGGGAGGAGTGTGCCGGTTCTGGTGATCTGGCCTTCGGGGAAGATGCAGACGAGCTCCCCATCGTCGAGCGCCTGTCCCGCGCTGCGCAAGACTCGAAGAATCATGCGAGGATTGCCTGTCGAAGAAATCGGGATAACCCTGAGCATTTTCATAAAGGGCTTGAGGAGCGGGTACTCCGCGTAGTGTTCATCGACCACGAATCGAACGGGCCGATCGAGGCTGGCGATCAGGAGAAGTCCGTCTACGAACGAAACATGGTTTGGTACCAGGAGGGCTCCGCCTTCCCGGGGCACGAACTCATGTCCGATCACGCGCAGCCTGTATAACAGACGGGGGAGGAGGGCCACCGCAAAACGGAGAAGGCTGTCCGGCAAGAGCCGGAGGACGATGACGGTGCCGATCAGCGAGATCGCGGCGCAGGCCAGCAAAATGTCGGTGGCTGAGAGGCCTATCTGCGACAGGAATCCGGCACCCAGCGAGCCGGCCAGGATGCCGCCGAACATAAACGTATTGCCGAGCGCAATCACCGCGCCGCGCCGGTCGGCCGGGGTCCGCCATTGGATGAGGGCATTGATCGGTACATTGATGAAGCCGCTGGAGAGGCCGAGTACGGCCATCAGCATCAGCGCACCGGTCAGGCTTGGCGGAATGAGGCCCAGCGCCAGCAGCCCCGCGCTCAACCCCACGCAGCCCGGCAGGATCAGGCCGATTTCGATTTTTGAGGCTGAGAGACGGCCGGCCAGCACGGCACCGAGCCCGATGCCGATGCCCAGGACGGCGAGTGGGAGCCCGGATAATTCATCGGAGAGTGCCAAACGGCTCTTCGCATAGATGAGCATGTCCTGGCCGAACAAGCTGGCAATGGTCCAGAACATGATGTTGATGCCGATGGCGATCTGCAACAGGCGGTCCGCGCGGAGTGTCGCCCAGGCGATGGCAATCGTGGTGCCTACGCCGCCTTCCGACCGAGAGGCCGGCACATGCGGGATGGTCCAGGCGGCGAGCAGCCCGATCATAGAGAGTGTGGTCAACGCGAGCCCTGCCAGCCAGGGGCTGGCGCTGGACAGGCCCAGAAACAGCCCGCCCGCCGTCGTCCCGGCGATAATGGCCAGGAAGGTCCACATTTTTAGCAACCCATTGCCGAGCGAGAGCTGTTCGTATGAAAGCAGCTCAGGCAGAATGCCGTATTTGGCCGGACTGAAGAACGCGCTGTGGACACCCATGGCCCCCAAGACGACAAGGGCAGGCCACCCGCCTGTGGGATCTCTCCAGAGCGCGACGGTTCCCACTCCCATCAACGCGACCTCGACCATCTTGAAAGTGATGATGACGGTCCGTTTGCTCAATCGGTCCGACAACACCCCGGCTACGATCGAAAACAGCATGAGCGGCAGATTGAAGACGACAAAGGCGATGGTGGCTTGTGCCTGAGAGGCGGCTTCGAACTCCGGCCCCGATGGGCCAACGGCAGCCGTGACCTGCCGGATGGCCAGCAGGGCGACCATCAGCTTCCAGGCGTTGTCGTTGAACGCCCCGCAGAACTGGGCGATCAGGAGGCCACGGAGGGGATGCGGAGAAGGAGTATTTTCCGGCGACGGATTAGAGATACGGCCTCCTCAAGGAAGAGTGAGCGGATGGCATTCTGCCAGTCTTTAACGTGCCGGGCAACGGTATACGGCTGTTCGGGCCGATGGGTCACATTCTTCCACCTGAAGTAGGGTGGGCAATGAGTTACATCGTTTCCTCAGGCACCCCCTCTGACTGATTTCTGCGTCTCGCACCATTCATAAGGAAACCCAGAGCAGTTTCAAGTTCGTGCGTTCTCCCGTCGAGTCCATCCCTATGAGCCCGTAGCAGAGATCCCAGGAGGTTCCTCCGGGGGTAAGGCTCCGGTAGCGATAGAAGGGAAGGATTGGGTTGAGTTCGAAGACCGATTCAGCGGGCGATGTGATTCGCCGGATCATAGCCATCTTTGAACCGCCGAGCACATGGAAGGCAGAGTGACCGGCATCGGGTTGCTCGTAGGCAATCAGCCACCAGAGCAGACTGGCCGAGGTGACGGCGCCTTGTCGGCTCTTGTAATCGATCAGTGGCCACACGAGTGAGAAGTCTGTCTCGTCGGTGTCGTGGCTCGCGGTATAGCGGTATAAGGGGAAGAGCCGGTCGTTGGTTCTGCTCGGTTCCCGGTGATGTTCATAG
>DASUMN010000078.1:0-8965 GCA_036277675.1 Nitrospira sp.
GCGGTTGGAAAGTCATCTTATCCTTCCCTTACTCGACCAGATGGACCTTCGGACGAATGCCGCCCTGGGAGAACCGATAGAAGCCGTATCGGCCGATTCATTCTCGCGCGCGCCGAACGCCAGCGGCGTTTCTTCCACCGGATCACGCTCCAGCCCAACGCCACGACGGTCAACAGGACTAGTTCCATCCCGTGCGGTTCCTTCCTTGCGCCACCTCGATCATGAGGGAGCACGGTCGGAGTTGGGAGCGTTCAAGATTTCCAGAAGATCAAGCTGGACCAAGATGCTCTTGCCCGCCAGTCTGTGATTGGCATCCAGCGTGACGAGTTCGTCGTCTAATTCCGTGATGATCATGCGGGCCAGAGAGCGGTTCTTCATGCGTATCCCGAGCCCTAATCCAAACCAGGGGATAACGTCTTTGGCCTGCAGCCAATTGCGCTGTACCCGCCAAGAAAGCTCGGGTCGATACGGTCCGAAGGCCAGATCAGGAGGAATCCGCTGAGTTCGCGATTCACCGGGGGTCATGCCGATAACGAGATTCTCCAGCCCCGGCATGACTGATCGCCTTCCGGGAACGAACGTGACCGGGCCGCTGTGCACGGAAGAATCCACCAACGTTCCGTCCTCCAGCCACGCCATGAAGTCCACCCGCACCCTATCTCCCCACTGAACCCGACGATTGTCGATCTGGCGTTCAGGGGAACTCGGTGTATTGGTCGTCTTCACGAATCGCGCGTCTTTCCCCCAGTCTCACCGGCTGGGACCGGCCGCATCCATGTTCGGCAATCAACAAATGAACGCCGGCGGGAGCAACAGCCCACAATCCCGGCTTGCTCGTCTGACCGGAGACCCTCGACGAGAGGTAATCACGCTTCGACGGCGAAAAGAACTGGGAGTATCCCTTGTTGAAAGGTCTTTGCACCCTGGATGCGGCGGACAACTCAATTGCGAGGAGTTACGCGCAATAGGATTGTTGCAGTGGGGGGGGTGATCTGTCACTCGTGTGAATCGAGAATGGTGAGACGATCAGACGGAGATTAACCCATGGGTGACGGCATACTTGGTAAGATCGGCTGTTCTGCGGAGTCCGAGCTGTTTCGCGATGCGTGTCTTGTGAAATTCGACGGTCTTGATCGAGACGCAAAGGATGGAGGCGATCTCTTTCAGCGTCCGGCCCTCAGCGACCAATTGCAGAACTTCACGCTGGCGTAGTGTCAGTGATGCCTGCGCGCGCGAAGAGGATGGGTGTTGGCGGAGCAGCGGATCCAAAACCCCTTTTGCCAGTAACGGCGACACATGCAGTTGACCGCGAAGCGCCGCTTTGATGGCTTGGATCAACTCCGTGGCATTCGCACGCTTGAGCACATAGCCGGATGCGCCGGCACGGAAGGCTTCTGTGACGTAGGTGGGATCGCCGTGCATGCTCAAGAACACGAGCTTGCAGTCGGGGACAAGGCGCTTCAATTGCCGGGCGGCGTCGAGGCCGTTGAGCAGCGGCATCGAAAGATCCAATAGAATCACGTCCGGCTGCAATCGCGGGGCGGCTTCTAACAGGGCGCGACCGTCTTCGACGGAGCCCACGAGGTCGAAGTCCGTTTCCAGCACCTTCTGCAGTGCTTCGACGAACAGCGTGTGATCGTCTGCCAGGAGGATTCTGGGTTTTTTCACGGGGCCTCTGTCGGCCGGGGCAGCCACGCCGTCACTTCGGTGCCTCCACGAGGCGATGAACGCCATGTGACGGTGCCATTGAGCAACCGCGCTCGTTCCTGAATGCTGAGCATGCCCAGCCCCGCCTTTCGTTTCCTGACTTCCTCAAGATCCATTCCAACGCCGTCGTCCGAGATGACCAGGGAAACCGTGCTCAAGGAAACGGCCAGCGTGATGGATACTTGCGAGGCGTTCGCGTGCAGCCCCACGTTCCCTAAACTCTCCTGGGCGATCCGGTAGAGGCAGGTTGCCAGTTGCAATGGAATGGGCATCCCCGATCGGGGCTTCGTGAATCGAGCATTGATGCCCGTACGTTTGACGAAATCATTGAGATACCGCTGAAGCGCCGTGACCAGTCCTAGGTCCTCGACCGTTGTTTGATGGAACCGATAGGCGAGTTCGCGGACATCGTCCGACAATTTGCTCACATGGCGGCGGATTGCGCGAATTCGCCGGCGGACGGTGTCGGGAGAGGTCGGAAGGGTCCGGCTGAGCGAGTCGAGTTGTAGACCGATTGCGCCGAGGCGCTGGTTCACGTCGTCATGGAGATCGCGCGAAATGCGGCGCCGCTCTTCATCCTGGATCGTGAGCAATTTTCCGGCCAGAGTCCGAAGATCTTCCCGATTCCGGTTGTCCTGTGACTCACCACCATCCGCACCCGCGGCTTTCATACCGGAAGAAACGGCTCTGTTTCGCGTTTTCTCCATAGGAGGTCGCCCCGCCGTCACCATACTGCTGGTTGCATGGTATGCGCAACCCGTATCGCTGTCGACTTCCGTACGGTGAGCGGTCGGTCCTCATCAGCGGCAGAGCCGTGGACGGAGGACGCTGGCTCTCATGAGGAAGGAGACGGCGTGGGCGGCATGACCGTCAGGCTGCCGTCCTTGATGTGTAAGTCGCGTTGAGGATATGGGATCTCGACTCCGTGCTCTCGAAACTTCCGGCTGATGGCGTAGTTCAGCTCGCTCCGGAGCACACCGGGACGGTCTGTATAATCCCGCGTCCACACTCGGAAGATCAGGTGCATGGAACTTTCGCCGAACTCTTGGAACAGCACGTCGGGCTTCCGGTCCTTGAGCACGCCCGGGTGGCTATCGGCGATTTCCAGCAGGAGTTTTCGCACGGCCTCGGGGTCCTCCCGGTACGAGACGCGTACGGGAAAATTGAATCGCACGTCTCTGGTCGTATAACTCCAATTCGTGACCGCTGATCCGATGAACTCGGCGTTGGGAATGATGATGGCGATGTTGTCATTCGTGATCACTGTCGTGGCGCGGGCTGAAATGTCCACGACGTCTCCCGTCACCTGTCCCACCTCGATGCGATCTCCGATTTTGATCGGCCGTTCGAAGAGGAGAATCAATCCGCTGACCAGGTTGTTTGTGATCGATTGCAGTCCGAAGCCGACGCCGATACCCAGCGCGCCGGCGAGTACCGTCACCGTGCTGAGATTGATCCCGACCGTCTGCAAGATCACGGCAAATCCGATCGCAATGATGACGTAACGGACGATCGAGCCTGTGGCCTGCCGGACCCCGATGTCGATCCCACTGTTCGCCAGCAGTTTCAGGACGATCAAATTTTTGAGCTTTTTCGTCAACCACAGGAGCAGGACGAAAAGAACAACCAGAGAAACTATTGTCCAGAGCGTCACGGGAGCCGTGCCGATCTCAAACAGCGTGATATTCAACCAGCCTTTGATCAACCCTGATATCTCTTGCAACGTGTCCATCGTACCCCCCCGCTGTTCAGTGGAAACGTGAGTTCACACTCGCCGTGGCGGCTTCCGGCACCTACCCATGACGCAGTCACGACTCATGCCGGATGAAACGGCCAGAAGACCGGAATCAACACCGTGGCCAGCAGCCAGAACAGGATGTTCAGCGGAGTGCCGACACGAAGAAAATCCGTGAACGCGTACCGGCCCGGTCCATAGATCAGGGTGTTCGTTTGGTAGCCGACCGGGGTCATGAAGCTTGCTGAGGCCGCGAAGGTGATGGCCATCAGGAAGGGACGAGGATCCAGGCCCATTGACTGGGCTGCGGAGATGGCAATGGGTGCGAGGAGAGCGGCAGTGGCGTTGTTCGACATGGTTTCCGTCAGCAAGGAGGTCACGAGATACAGTGCCGACACGAGCGCCACGGGGCCCCAGATTCCGACCGTTGCGATCAGCCAGTTGGACAGCAACAATGCGGTGCCTGTCTTTTCCAGGGCGACTCCCAGCGTGAGCACACCGGCCAGCAGGAAAATGATCCTCCATTCGACGGCGCTGTAGGCTTCTTGCATCGTCAGACATCCGGTCAGCACGAGCAGTACGCATCCGGTGATCGCGCTGACGACGATAGGGACAATGTTGAGCGCCGCAACGCTCACCACGCCGGCGACGATTGCGAGCGCGGTCAGAAGTTTCTGCGTTCGAAACGTCGGAAGCCCCACATCGGAGATCATCACAAAGGCAGGGCTGTCTCTGAGACGAGCGAGCGAATCCCTTCGCACTTTGAGCAGCAGTACATCGCCTCCGCGAAGGGTTCGTGTGTTCAGGTTATCATGCACCACTTTGCCGTGATGCCGGACGGCCAGGACGGTCGCACCGAAGTTGTCTCGGAATCTGATCCCTTTCAGTGATCTCCCGTCCAACACCGAATAGGGGGCGACGACGGCTTCCATCAGCTGTGTATGGCCGGATTCCAGGTCTTTATCCTGCCATTGCACCTCCGGTTTCAGCGCAATTCCGACACGCTCCTGTAATCGCTTGATCTGGGCGACGTTGCACCGGACGAGCAGGACGTCGCCTGCCTGCAGTATGGTGAAGGGGTCCGGCGACAGTAATCTGCCTGCCCCACGCCGGACCTCCAGAATGTCAAGTTCGATTTCCTGTACCAGCGGGCAGTCGGCGATCGTGGTGCCGACGGATCTGGCTTCAGGGAGCAGGACGATCTCCGTGAGATAGTCGTCCATGCTGAAGTGCTGTGTCAGGTCACCGGTGGTTCGACGGTCCGGTATCAGGCGCAAGCCGACCGTCAGCATGTACACCGTACCGGCGGCGAAAAAGACCAGACCGAGCGGTGCCATTTCAAACATCCCGAGTCCCGGCTGTCCATACCGTTCAGCGATGGAACTGACAAGAATATTGGTCGAGGTGCCGATCAGCGTGCAGACGCCTCCGAACATGGACGCAAACGACAACGGCATGAGGAGCTTTGAGGGACTCACGCGGGTCTCGCGGGCCATGCCGATCACGACCGGCATCAACATGGCCACGGCTGCGGTATTGTTGATGAAGGCGGAGATGGTCCCGATCAGAATCATCACCGCCAGCAGCATGACCGCGATCCCGCGCCGGCTGAGCTTGTTGAGCCCGGCCCCCAGAAGATTCAGGGCGCCGCTCTTGAAGAGCCCGGCACTGAGTATCAACATCGCGCCGACCGTCACGGTTGCCGGGTTGCTGAAGCCGGCCAGGCCTTCTTCCGGGGTGATGATCCCGCCGAGGAGCAGGACGACGATGATGACCAGCGCCACCACATCCACGGGGAGCTTTTCGGTGACGAAGAGGATCACCGCAGACAGCACAACCATCAGCGTGAAGATCATCTCAACGGACATAGAGCGTCTCTCAAACGGTCCCGTATTCTACTGCCCTTACGGCTTGGGCTCCTGGTTCCCCGTTGTTGATCCACCGGATTGTCCGACCACTTTCCCAAGCACGTCGATGCGGAGCCCCGGTGTTTCATACGGCTTCGGCAAGTACTGGTCCGGGATCGTCGTCTTGTTCCCGTCGCGAAGTTGCGCGTAGTGCGGCGACATGATTTCCACGCCGGCCTCGTTGAACGTATCTTGGATATTCTGATGCAGCTCCGCATAAATCGTTGCCATGAGGTTCGGCTGATCGGTGTACGCGTTGATTTCGTAGGTGACGTAGAAATCGTTCAGGCTGGTTTGTAATACGAACGGTGCCGGCTCCGCCAGGATGTGCGTGGTCGAGCGTGCCGCGGCGATCAACAGCTCGTGGACGTTTCGCCACGGCGCATCGTAGCCGATCGTCACGCTCGTGTGGAGAATCAGACCCTGGTTTCGCGCGCATGCGCTGAAATTGATGAGGTGACTGGCGAGAACCATGGCATTAGGAATGGTCACATCGACATTCTTGATCGTGCGGATGCGTGTGACCAGGAGTGTTTTCTCCATCACATCGCCGGTGGTATCGGTGATCTTGACGCGGTCGCCGACACGGAAAGGGCGCATGTAGGTCAGCACGACGCCGGCGACGACGTTCCCGATCGCAGCGGCCGATCCCAATGAGATGAGAAGGCCCAAAAAGACGGAGATACCGCGAAAGCCTTCCGATTGGGAGCCGGGGATGTAGGGGAAACTCGCAATCGTTGTGAAGACGATCACAAGAAAACGAACGATCTTGTACGTCGGCATCGCCCATTCCTGATGGAACCCTGCGAACCTGATGGCTCCCTTGCCGATCCCCACAAAGACAAGCGAAATGACCTTGAGAATATAGCGGGCGACCACAATGATGATGGCGATCGACACGATGTTGGGGATATAGAATGCGAATGCCTCGCCGATAGCCCGCAGGGTGGTGAGGACGGCCTCGAGCAGTGTTATCGAAATACCGCGCGTCCAAGGGAAGATACCCAGTACGGTGGTGAGGTAGATGTAGAGCAGAATCAGGACCGCTCCGATTCGGATGGTCTTGGCGATGCCGGTGAGTGCGGCCGTAATCTGGTCGGCCGAAAGGAGATCAACGCGTTGGATCTTGATCGGATGAATGACCGTGCCCCTCCAGCCTTCAATTTTGGCGTAGATCTTCGGGAAGGTCTTGTGAAAGAGCAGCAGAAGCCCGACGAGGATTGCGGTGTCGAGCAGGACCAGGCTTGCGTCGACAAGGATGGTGCGGGCCGTCACTTGTTCGTGGCTCTTGGCGAGCACGCCTTGGATCTTTTGCGCGTAGGCTTTCGCCGTCTCGGATCGGGATTTACCAGTCGGCTGCGCATCCCGATCTGTGACCGTCATCACGACCATGTTGTCGTACAGGAGCTCGCTAGTCGTTTCTTGATCGACGACCGTGACGGGATAGATCCTCGTGAAGGGGTCTTTGGCCAATTGCGCGAGGCGTTCAGTGATGGCGCGGGCCCGCTCTTGCGGAGTAAATGGGCCGATTTTGTCATAGACGACAAAGAGCGTTTCGTCGGCGAAGACGACCGGTATGCCGGCATGTTGTGACGGAAGAGATTGACTGATTGAGGGAAGCGGGGTGTGTGTCTCGGCTAAAGCAGTCCCCGAAGCAAGCGCGCACGCCCCTGCCAGCAGTAGAGAAAGGGACGTCTTGTACATCGTCATGCCGGACCCTCCGTGCGCTGAATATGCGTTTTCGTTCCGCCGGTCTTCGATGCAAGGTGGCTTCAAGCAAAGAATGTTATACCATTTTGTTTTAAAGAAGCGATGAGCCGATGTCCACAGCTCATCATGGATCAGGTAGGTGTGAAAAAAGAGGAAGAAGGGACCAACATTGGATTGATGGACGTCCCGTATTGCGCCACGATAGCGGCTCCGATCCTTCGACGTTCTGCGCGACAGTCGTAGCTGTTAGTTCGTCCCGCTCTCATTCATAGTGAAGCGCCTCGATCGGATTCAGCTTCGACGCTTTGTTGGCCGGATAGAGACCGAAGAAGATGCCGACCGCGATGGAAAACACAAAGGCGGCCGCCACGGCCTGAAGCGAGATGACGGCCGGCCATCCTACTATGGCGGTGAGCAGCCGGGCGCCGCCGATTCCAGCGGCGACACCGAGCAGGCCGCCGATCACCGTCATGATGATCGCTTCGATCAAAAACTGAAGCAGGATGTGGCGCCGTTTGGCCCCCACTGCCATGCGGAGCCCGATTTCTCGCGTCCGCTCCGTGACCGAGACCAACAGAATATTCATGATGCCGATCCCGCCGACGATCAGCGAAATGGACGCGATGCTCATGAGCATGAGCATCATCGTGCGGCTGGCGCCGGCCATGGTTTTAGCGATGTCTTCCATCGTCCGGATCGTGAAATCGTCCTCTTCCGCCTGATGCAGGCGATGTCTCACCCGCAGCAAATCCTTGATACCCTCCACGGCGGCGGGGATGTCCTGTCCCGTGTGCGTGGCGGCCAGGATGATTCCGACGGTGCCGAGGAATTTCGTGCCGAACACCTTGCGTTCCGCCGTCGAAAAGGGGAGGACCACGAAGTCGTCCTGGTCCTGGCCCGTGACGGACTGCCCTTTCGAGGCGAGGACGCCGATCACCCGAAGGGGGACGTTTCTGATTCGGATCTCGCTGCCCACGATGTCCTCCCCCGGCTCGAACAGGTTCTGCGCGACGGTTTTTCCCACGAGGGCGACTTTAGCGGCCGAATCGAGGTCCGACTGGGTGAAGAAGTTCCCTTCCGCAATGGGCCAGTTCCGAACATCAGGGAAGGCCGGCGTCGTTCCGAACACGACCGTGCTCCAGTTCTTGTTTTCTCGGATGACCTGAAGCACCGATCGTGTGCCGTACAGCACCGTTTCGATTCCTGCCACCTTCTTCTCGATGTCGTCCGCATCCTCGACGGTCAGGGTCGAGACAGAGCCGAGGCCGCCGCGCACGCCGCCGACAGTTGTCGCGCCGGGGATGACGATCACAACATTGGTGCCCAGGCTGGCGATTTCCGATTGCACCGACGCCGTGGCACCCTGTCCGAGGCTGACCATCGCCACGACGGCGCCGATGCCGATGACGATGCCGAGCATCGTCAGTCCGGCCCGCAAAGGATTGCGGCGGAGAATACGGAAGGCGGAAAGCAGGGTGAGCCATAAAAATGACATGGCATGTCTGTCTGGTCGTCTGGTCTATCCGGTTAGTCTGACCAAATAGCCCAGACAGACCGGACCGGTCTAGGGCCGATCATCTCATCCCTCGGCTCGGCTCGAAACCGGGCGGCAGGTTCTTCTGAGACTGCTCCTCATCGGTGTCGATACCGACGATGACACGGTCTCCCTTCTTCAGCGCCCCATTCACGATCTCCGTGGAGAGCGAGTCGGAAATGCCGGTCGTGACGTCCACCTGGCGCGGCCGGCCGTCCTGATCGAGCACCCAAACCCGCGTCGCTTTCTTGTCGAGAGGGACGTTTGGCATGCGGAATCGCAGCGCGCCGTTCGGGACACGCAGCGGATCGTCTTTCTGCGCCGTCACAATCGTGACGTTCGCCGTCATGCCCGGCTTGAGTTTCAACTCCC
>DASUMN010000079.1:0-3926 GCA_036277675.1 Nitrospira sp.
GAAGATCGAACAGGCCGATCGGAATCTCCAGGCCATGGCCGGAGCGCCGCATGAACGGCGCCAGTTGGCCGAGATTCTTCCGCTGCTGTTGGAGGCCGTCGCCCGCACCGCCGATCCCGATCAGGCGCTCAATCATTGGGAGCGCCTGTTGGCGAGCGTGGTGCGCACGTCCATGATCGATTTTCTGCGCAGCTCGCCGTACATGCTGAATTTGCTCTGCGTGATCTTCGGCAACAGCGATGCGCTGGCCTTCACCATCATCCGTGACCCCACGCTCATCTATTGGCTGGATGAGGATGGTGTTCTGTCCAAGCCGCCGACACGGAAGGGCATGGAAGCCGCGCTCCGCCGAAAGATCGGACATTTGAAGACAAAGGAACTGCAGCTCGACGTGCTGCGCCGTTTCCGCCGTCAGACGATGCTGCTCATCGGGGTGCGCGACCTATTGCGTTTGGCAACCGTGACGGACACGACCGCGTCGTTATCCGATCTGGCCTCCCTGTTGATTCATGCGGCCTATGAAATCGTCGATGCTGATTTGCGGCGGCAATACGGTGTCCCGATGCATAAGAATCGCCGGGGACGATGGGTCACCACCGGGTTTACGGTCATTGGGATGGGCAAACTCGGCGGGCATGAACTGAACTACAGCTCCGATGTGGACATTTTGTACATCTATGAGTCCCACGACGGAGAGACCCGCACGCCGGGAAGACTTCAGGGGGACAAGCCCCCAGGGGTTGGGATTTCCAGTGAAGAATACTTTGAGATCCTGGCTCGCGAACTGACGAAGACACTGGCCGAGCCGACACGGGAAGGCTATATCTTCCGCGTGGATTTACGATTGCGGGCTGAAGGAGCGGTGGGCCAGCTGGCTCGCTCGCTTGACGGCTATGCGCAATACTGCTTCATGCGCGGCCAGGTGTGGGAGCGGCTCGCATTGCTCAAAGCTTGGCCGGTGGCCGGCTCGCCGGGGGTCGGTCGCTCGTTCCTCAAGAAGGTGAAACCGTTCATTCTAGGGAGGGCCTCCAAGCCGACGAATCTGACGGAAGCTCTGGCGGTGGTAGACGACGTGCGGGCGGTCAAGGAGACGATCGACCGGCGCATGGCTGAGCGTGGGCACGAGCGGCGCAACGTCAAGCTGGGTGTCGGCGGCATCCGCGAGATCGAATTCTTCGTGCAGACCGTGCAAGTGATTGCGGGGAGGAAAATGGCAGGCTTGGTGGATCGCAGCACGCTCGGATCGCTGGACCGATTTGTCCGCTACAAGCTGATGCCCAAGGCGGATCGCGATGCCTTGACCGCCGCCTACCTCTTTCTTCGTGACGTGGAGCACAAGTTGCAGATGGTCCATGACCTCCAGACCCATGCACTGCCAGAAAATGGAGAGGAGCTGGAGCGTTGCGCGATCCGAGTGGGGTACGATCCAGGAAACCGAGCGAGCGCCACCGCCCGTTTTCGCGCCGACCACCAGCGCCATACGGAGATGGTCCGCCGGGCGTTCCTGTCCTTCTTTGCCGAACCCAAGACCTCACCCATCTTGAAGACGGCCTTACGGGCAAACTCGGCAAGAGGCTGAGAGCCGGTTACGGTCGATTGACCCGAAAACACAAAGGGCCCGGCGGTTGCCCGCCGAGCCCTCCGTTGAACCCTGAGCCTGTCGAAGGGTTAGTACATCCCCTCCATGCCGTGGCTGTGGCCATGTCCACCGCCGCCGGCCGCTTCCTTCTTCTCTTCGGGGATTTCGGTGATCATGACTTCGGTGGTGAGCATCAGGCCCGCCACGGACGCCGCGTTCTGCAATGCGCAGCGCGACACCTTAGTCGGGTCGATGATACCGGCCTTGATCATGTCCACATATTCGTCGGTCGCCGCATTGTAGCCAGCGTTGACGTTCTTATCTTCGCGCACCTTGCCGACCACAACAGAGGCTTCGCCTCCGGCATTGGCGACGATCTGACGGATCGGTTCTTCGAGCGAGCGGCGGACGATATCCAAACCGACTTTTTGCTCGGCTGGAACGTCCTTAATCCCATCGAGGCCCTTGATGCAGCGGAGATACGCGGTACCACCGCCAGGGACGATACCTTCTTCCACGGCCGCCTTGGTCGCGTGGAGCGCGTCCTCGACGCGGGCTTTCTTTTCCTTCATTTCGGTTTCGGTCGCGGCTCCGACGTTGATGACGGCCACGCCGCCCACGATCTTCGCCAGCCGCTCTTGCAGTTTTTCACGATCGTAGTCCGAGGTGGTTTCGTCGATCTGGGCCTTGATCTGCTTGACGCGCCCTTCGATCTTCTTCGGATCGCCGTAGCCTTCCACGATCGTCGTGTTGTCCTTGTCGATCGTGACACGCTTGGCGCGGCCGAGGTCGGTCAACTTGACGTTCTCCAGCTTGATACCGATGTCTTCGGAAATCACCTGACCACCGGTGAGGATCGCGATGTCCTCCAGCATGGCCTTGCGGCGGTCGCCGAAGCCCGGCGCTTTCACCGCGGCGACGTTCAGTGTGCCGCGCAGCTTGTTGACGACCAGGGTCGCCAGCGCTTCGCCTTCGACTTCTTCAGCGAGGATGACCAGCGGCTTGCCCATCTTGGCCACTTGCTCAAGGAGCGGGAGCAGGTCCTTCATGCTGCTGATTTTCTTCTCGTTGATCAGAATGAGCGGCTCGTCGAGGGAGGATTCCATCCGCTCGGCGTTGGTGACGAAGTAGGGGGAGATGTAGCCGCGGTCGAACTGCATGCCTTCGACGACGTCCAGTGATGTGGTCATCGACTTGGCTTCTTCCACCGTGATGACCCCATCCTTGCCGACCTTTTCCATGGCTTCCGCGATCAGGTCGCCGATGGTCTTGTCGTTGTTGGCCGAGATCGTGCCGACCTGAGAAATCTCGGTCTTGGTCTGACAGGGCTTGCTGAGCTTCTTGAGTTCCGCGGTCACGGCTTCGACGGCCTTGTCGATGCCCCGCTTGATCTCCATAGGATTCGCGCCGGCGGTGATGTTCTTGACGCCTTCGCGGTAGATGGCCTGGGCCAACACCGTCGCGGTCGTGGTGCCGTCACCGGCGATGTCGCTGGTCTTGCTGGCCACTTCACGGACCAGCTGGGCCCCCATGTTTTCATAGGGATTCTTGAGCTCGACTTCCTTGGCCACGGTCACGCCGTCCTTGGTGATCGTCGGCGCGCCGAACTTCTTGTCGAGAATCGCGTTCCGGCCCTTTGGACCGAGCGTTGCTTTCACGGCGTCCGCCAGCTGGTTCACCCCTTTCAGGATGGCCGCCCTCGCTGTGTCACCGTACATGAGTTGCTTTGCCATGGTGTTCCTCCGTTCTTAGTCTGAGAAGTTTCTACGTTCTGACAAGGATTGGGTCAATGGTGGACACGTTATGCCGTGAACACCCCGAGAATGTCTTCTTCCTTGAGGATCAAGCAATCTTCATCCTCGATCCGGAGCTTGGTGCCGGAGTACTTGTCAAACAAGATCTGGTCGCCGACCTTGACGTTCTCGACCTTCTTGCCAACCGCCTGAATGATGCCTCGCTGCGGCTTTTCTTTCGCTGAATCCGGCACATAAATCCCGCCGGCGGTCCGTTCCAATTCCTCGGTATAGGTGACAAACACCCGGTCACCCAGGGGCTGGAATCCCTTGGCGACGTCCTTCTTGTCCTTCGCAGCTGTGCTCATAACAGAACCTCCTCCTGATGAAAGTTAACCCAATATTGTGAACGATTGTGGGATTGGGCCTACGTCCAACGGTACTGGCGTGTTGATCCGGCAGAAGCCCACTTCAAGAACTTGGAGCTAGAGATAGTCCTTGGTCGATCCAAGTCAAGGGGGAATTCGAGGATTTTCTCTTGGCCCCATGATGCTGGACGAACGATATGATAACTCATTGATACTGCGCTATTCTAGACCAATTATTGACTGCCG
>DASUMN010000080.1:0-12441 GCA_036277675.1 Nitrospira sp.
CCCCTCACTGCCACCCCGTCACCTCATACCCCCTTTCTTGCAAACATCGGTTGACGAAATTCGTGTAGGCCTGATTGGGAGGTGCGGGGCTCGCCGCATGGAACAATCCTGTCAGCAAGCCCCACACAGCACCGCTGGCTGCGCCGATCATCGATCCCCTTCCGATCGCTCCTGAAATGGCGCCGCCGACCGCCCCGCTTGCGGCACCGACCCCGGCACCGACCGCCGTATTCGTCGCCACCCGACCAGCTTTGCCTCCTCCCGACTGAGCACCAGCCTCCTCAGCGGCCTGCTTGCAGGCTTCGATATCGTCATTCGCCGCTTCTTTTCCGACTGATTGCAGATGGGCATTGGGATACAGCACAGGATGTGCACTGGAGCAGGCAGTAAGAAACAGCAGGCCGAACATGGTCACGGCTCTGAATCCATTCATGATGGATGCTCCTTTCGGCACTGCAGGACAGACAAGCGTGGAGTCGGCAAGACGTACGGATACCGCCGTGCTAGGTTTCTACGCGATGATCGGACGGGAGTTCACAATCGAGATGGATGACGAGGCTCAGAAAATGGCTTTGGCCAACTCCAGAATACTGCGCTGCATATCCGGGTCGTCGGTGATGGGCCGGGCGATCGCCACATCACAGGCTCGTTCGGCCGGTACGCCCTGCTGGATCAACGTCCCGGCATAGATCAAGAGCCTGGTGCTGACCCCTTCGTCCAGTCCATGATTCTTGAGGTGTCGCACTTTACCGCCGAGCTTCACCAGATTGCCTGCAATAGCTTGGCTGACTCCCGCTTCCCGTTCGACCACCGTCGTTTCAATATCCGGAGAAGGATAATCGAACTCGATCGCCATGAACCGCTGCTTTGTGCTCTGTTTCAAATCCTTGAGCACGCTCTGGTAGCCGGGATTGTAGGAGATCACAAGCATGAACTCATCGGCGGCCTCCAGAATCTGGCCTTTTTTCTCGATCGGCAACACCCGGCGATCGTCGCTGAGCGGATGAATGATGACGGTCGTATCTTTTCGTGCTTCTACCACTTCGTCGAGATAGACGATCGCACCATGCTTGACGCCGAGCGTCAGCGGTCCATCCATCCACACCGTCTCCTGGCCTTTGAGTAAATAGCGGCCGACGAGGTCGGATGCCGTGAGATCCTCATGGCATGCCACGGTAATCAGCGGGCGTCCCAGCTGATAGGCCATGTGCTGCACAAACCGGGATTTCCCGCAGCCGGTCGGCCCCTTGAGCATCACAGACATCTTGTTGCGCGCGGCAATCGAGAACAGCCCCACCTCTCCGCGTACCTCGGCGTAGAACGGCTGCCGCTCGATCCGATACTGCCCGATATCACGTTCACGTCCTGGATGCGTCATGGACCCTCTTCGCGCCTTCTCCTCCAAGAGTCTCTCTCGGAAGCTCGGGGCCCGAGTACTCGCCAGCCACAATAAACACAACGGTGCCCAAGATCAAGCGATCAGAGCGGGGGAACAGGCCGAGTCACGTCTGCACGATAGCCGCACCATCCAATACTTCGCGTACTTTTTGCGTCAGCGCACCCATCGTAAACGGCTTCTGGAGAAAGACCATACCCGCTTTCACTCCACCCTTTGAGAATATAGGGTGGTCGGGATAGCCGGACATATACATGACCTTCAAGGCAGGTCGTGCAATCGCCAGCTGCTCGGCGATTTCCGGTCCACTCATCTGCGGCATCACGACATCAGTCAACAACAGATGAATCGGCCCCAGGTGTTTGGCGCCAGCCAGCAGTGCTTCAATCCCATGACGCGCGATCAGGACTTCATAGCCCTTCAAGCGCAGCGCTTCATCGACCAGGCCCCGAACCGCCGGATCGTCTTCAACGAGTAAAATAGTTTCCCGCCCCCGGGCCTGGTCGATGATTGTCCCCCCGTCGGCTACCGTCTGCTTCACAGGTTCGGCTTTCGGAAAGAAAATCTTGAAGGTCGTTCCTTGCCCCAGTTGACTGTCGAAGCCGATCACGCCGCCGCTTTGCTTGACGATACCATAGACGGTCGAGAGGCCGAGACCAGTGCCCTTGCCGGTTTCCTTCGTCGTAAAAAACGGCTCGAACAAATGCGCTTGCACCTCCTCACTCATGCCCTGGCCGGAATCTCTCACCGCGAGCCTGATGTACGCCCCTTCTTCCAGGATCACCGTTCCCTGGCGACCCTCTGTGCCGATCGTAACGTTTCGTGTCTCAATCGTCAGCCGCCCACCCGTCGGCATGGCATCCCTCGCGTTGACGGCCAGATTCATGATCACCTGTTCGATCTGCCCCGCGTCGGCCCTCATCGGCCATATCTGTGGATCCAGATCCGTATAGAGCTCGATGAGATCTTCGCCGATCAGCCGCCTGAGCATCCCATCCATATTGAGAACGATGGCATTCAGATCGACGATTTTGGGAGCCACGAATTGGCGCCTGCTGAAGGCCAACAGTTGCCCTGTCAGACCGGCTGCCCGATCCGCCGCTTTTTTCACCTCTTGCATGTCAGGCAACGACGCATCGCCGGGAGCGAGTCGCTGCATGATCAGTTCACTGTAGCCGCGAATCACGGTCAGGAGGTTATTGAAGTCGTGAGCAACCCCCCCGGCAAGCCGTCCAACCGCTTCCATCTTCTGCGCTTGCCGCAGTTGGGCCTCCGTCCGGCGCAGCGCCTCTTCGGCCCTGGTGCGTTCACCGAATTGGCCGATCTTCAGCCCGACATCCGCCATCATACTGAGCAACTCTTCGTCCTGGTGTTGGACAGACCCGCTAAAGAACTCGATCACTCCCTCGACCTCGCCGCCGACTCGAATCGGAAAAGCGAACGCACCATGCAGACCCGCTTTCGCCGCCGTTTCTGATCGGAAGAAATTTTCGGCCGACGCCACATCCGATATCCACGCCGGCTGGCCCGTTTCCCAAATCCGTCCCGGCAACCCCATCCCCGACTTGAAGGATTGCTCCCGAGTCGCCAGGACAAACTCCTCCGCGGCACAGGCCGGAGCATTCCACACGTCTGCGCATCGCAACACCTCTGCCTGTCTGTCGACCTTCCAAAATACCCCCAACTCCCACTCCAAACTTTCGCCGATGGCTTGAATGATCTTGGGCACCGCGTCGTCAAGCACCGCCGCTTCGGCCAATACCCGTGTCACGGCATATTGCGAAGCCAGGCGCCGTTCGGTCCTGCGGCGATCCGTGATATCGCGGATAAAGGCGCTGAACATGTACACTTCGCCGATACGAGCCGGCGAGACCGACATCTCAACCGGGAACTCGCGGCCATCCTTGTGCCGTGCGGTCACTTCGATGCGCCGATTGATGAGAACCGGGCCGGTTCCCGTCCTGAGATACTCCCGAATCCCTTGCAGATGCGTCTCCCGATCACGATCGGGGACGATGGTCTCGACAAGCAGTTTCCCCATCACTTCCTCCCGAGCCCATCCGAAAAGGACCGTGGCTTGGCCGTTCCAGTCGGTCACGATACCGGACGCATCGATGGTAATGACACCATCAAGCGCCGTCTCGACGATCGCCCGGTTGCGCTCCTGGCTCTGCAATAAGGCCGCCTCGGCCGCCCGAGCCCACGCGCTCTCCTGGAGTGCCTGACGATACTCCACGCGCAAGCGAATCGCCGACCAGACGAGCAGAGCCAACAGTGGGAACCACAGGACCGCGGCAATGCTGCGTCCGACCAGATCGAACAGGAAGAATCCGATACCCAGAACCACCACCGTGATCACGATGAGCAGAAACGGCAGCCACCCGTATCGACGAGGAGCCTGCGGTGACTGTGTGGTTCCAGGAACGGTCATGTGCGTATCCCCGTCACGACCCAATTCTCGATCAGCGTTGTTGGATGATAGGCCCGCTTGGCTTCGCGCAAGCCTGGAAGTCCGGCATCATCCATGGCATTGATCGCGGTTGCGCCTCTATTCACGGCGGTGCGGCAGGTATCGCGGAACAGCCACTGGGCCAATCCGGAAACCGATCGATCCGCAATCTCCAGCAAGACACACCAAACACGGGGCGTCAACCAATAGCCGAACGTATACGCGGCGATTCGGTTCTCCATGAGGGCCACTGTCCCTGACAAGCCGAGCCGCTCAGGCTCGGCCAGGACGAGATGATGCGCACCCTCGGCATCCTCAAGGAGCAAGTGTCCCATCGAATCATGCCCATGGCACTTCTGGCTCCGTTTCTGCGACGACCACAGATCGTACAGAGCAAGACAGCCGGTCCGGTGATGCGCGCGATACGGCTCGACCGTCATCGTACGCTCGCGCTCCACTCGGTTGCACAGCGCCCGCTGGGATTTATAGCGGTCACCAGCCAACTGCGCCAACGCCTCAGCATGATAGAGATAGTCGGCCTCCTTGGACCGGAACTGCACGCCGCCTCGTTCCAATACCCGTTTCTGCGGGCCCATCACATTTTCGATCCGGCTGACCGGCGACTGTCCGTTCCATTCCTGCATCAGCCGGAACGCTTCCCGCACAGCACCATCCAATGGTCTCGCCCCCAACGGAAGGAGAGGCATAAACCAGCCGTCCGGGGAACGGGCAAACAAGAAGACCATCTGATCGAACTCCATCCACCAGTACGGCAACGCCGACGTCCAGATGACATGGTACGGGAAGGCATAGGCAGCCAGTGCATCATCGGTAAGCAGCTGTGCCCGTTCCACCGCTTGGGCAAAGCGTGGCGCATCTTCCGGAGTCAGAGGACGCAGTCGAGGATCGGGATGCGTCTGCCTGAGGCGGGCTGTGAGCTGTGGAAGCGCCCGCACAATGATGACATCGTCTTGAAAACGCCCGATCAACCGAGGATTGGCAACCAGCCGCTCGAGCGAGTCATCAGCCAGTAGCTCATCGGCGACCTGTTTCGCATGCGCGGCAATCGTCTCGGGCACGGTCTCTGTCAGAAAGGGGCATTTAGTATCCCACCCCAGCACCACCTCTGTGTGTGCCGCATTCCACATCAGGGCCAACGGATACAGCCGGCAGTCCAATGGACGAACCTCATAAATCCCACAGCGGCTGGTCGTGGTATCGAAGGCTGGGCAGATATACCCCTCTCCCGACGGATTGTGCTTGAGATCGATCTGCGATCCGGACCGGTCAGGAAAGGATGCTGGCGGCAGCCCATGAGTCACCGCCGCCGCAATCTCCTGCCGCGTAAAATAGGGGCGCAGAAAGCTGTCGGCTTCTGGGAAACGGCAACAGACATCGCAGCGGAAACAGGCAGAGTTTGGCACCAATTGAGGCAGTGATATCGGCGCAGCCACGGATGGTTCGGACTCCACTATAAGGAGGCCCATCAGCCCCATCATACGACGCAGGCCACATGCTAGCAAGCGTGGCTCGCATTCATTCTTGCCGCACCCTGCCCAACGGGCAACCCAGGCGAAGCCCATGCCCCTTGTGGAGCCATACCGTGCGTGTTAGCATTCGGCGCACACTGCATTAAAATCTGCCGGGTTCTCGAACCAAGCAGGGATGGTCTCATTGTCACAGACCGAACCGTTTTGTCCCCAACCTCAGACCGAACCGGCGTTCAACCGCTGCACAGCTGTTCGTGCAGGATTATCCGAGACCGGCCTGTTTGCCTCCGCGCGGCATAGGGTAACCAACGACATCGTCCCCAGCACCCACACCGCGACATCCTGGCGAATCAGCCCAAGCCCATTGATACTCTCTCAAGAGCAGCTCACATTCTTCACCCAGCTGGGACCGCAACTCTTGTCGTTTTACCGAGCGCTAAACCGCCTTTATCATGAAAGCGTCAAGGGTGCTCAGCCGACCTGGGTGGCGAGTTGGCTAGATCAGGGCAAGCCCGATGCGCTGGTGAACTACAGCCGAATGAAACGGTTCCGCGACTCGGTACCCCATGTCATTCGGCCGGACGTGATTCCGACACAAGACGGAATGGTGATTACCGAACTGGATTCGGTGCCCGGCGGCATTGGACTGACGGCGGCAATGAGCCGGCTCTATGCCGATCTTCCGGCTCAGCACTCAACACCCAGCCCGCTTCGCGCGCCTCGCGGACTCATCGACGCGGGCCCGCTCAGCGAGGCAAGCACTGAGCCCCGTTATGATCTTGTCGGTGGCCGGGACGGCATGGTGCGCGGCTTTGGCTCTATGCTCCGGTCTGTGCAGAAGGACCTGACCGGTTGCGTCGCCATCGTGGTGTCCGAGGAAGCCAAAGACTATCGGCTGGAAATGACATGGCTGGCCGCGCAACTTCGCGAGCAGGGATCGCCAGTCTGGTGCGTCGAGCCTCGCGCGATTCGCTTTACGGAAGACGGACTTCGCCTCTCCGTGAACAACAGCGAGCACACCATCGGCCTGATCTACCGATTCTACGAACTGTTCGACCTGCTGAATATTCCCAAGGCTGAATTGGTCCAGTATGCCGTGAAGAAAGAGTGGGTCGCGGTCACACCGCCATACAAACCGGCGTTGGAGGAAAAATCGGCCTTTGCCTTGCTGCATCATCCCGTCTTGTCCCCCTTCTGGAGAAAGGAACTCGGCCCAGACTGCTTCCTTCACCTGACCACGATCATGCCAAAGACCTGGCTGCTTGACCCCTCGCCGATTCCTCCAACGGCCACGATCCCCGGCCTCTATGCCGGGGAACGTGCGGTTGCGAATTGGAGCGGTCTAGAGACCGCCACACAAAAGGAACGGCACTTCGTGATCAAACCCTCCGGCTTTTCCGAACTGGCATGGGGCAGCCGAGGCGTCTCGATTGGGCATGACCTGCCACAGGCCGAATGGGTCGGTGCGCTCCGGAATGCGCTGGCCTCATTCCCGACAACGCCCTATCTCTTGCAGGAGTTTCACAAAGGCCGGCTGTTCGAGATGGATTACTTGGACGAGGGGACGAACCGGCTGACCCACATGGCCGGTCGGGCACGGCTTTCACCATATTATTTCGTCACTGGCGAAAAGGTGGAGTTGGCTGGTATCCTGGCCACCATCTGTCCGGCCGACAAGAAGATTCTCCACGGCATGAAGGACGCGATCATGGTGCCGTGTGCCGTTGACAGAAGCAGCGCCTAATTATGTCCATGACGCTCTACCACGTCGATTGGTGTCCTGACTGTATCGTGGTCCGCCGTAAACTGGACGATTTGGGGCTCGCCTATGACGGCATCATCGTTCCCGATATTAGATCGATGCGCAAGCAAGTCCATGCGGTGTCCGGGCAATATTATGTGCCCGTATTGAAAGACGGCGACCTCATCCTGACCGAAACTGAGGATATTCTGGCCTATCTGGATTCACGTGCCGGTTCCGGCGACGCTGGGAGTACGACTCAGTTCCACTCCCAGGCTCGCACGTCACCCGATACACCGAGCGAAGACGACAACCATCCCTCTTGTCGAATCAACTGAGGGGCAATCGCATGGAAGATTGGAAACAGATTCTCGCCAAGAGCATCGTCAAGCCGAAGGAGCTCGCCGAACGGTTTGGCGTCGACGAAGAAGAAATCCGCGCGATCGTCGGACCCTACCCCATGCGGATCACCCCGACTGTGTTGGGTACGATCAAAGAGAAGGGTGATGCGATCTGGAAGCAGGTCGTCCCCGAAATGGCCGAATTGGCCGACCTCGATGCGGAAGACGACCCGCTGGAAGAAGATCTCATGAGTCCCGTGCCGCACTTGGTCCATCGGTACCCGGACCGGGTGCTGCTCATGGTCACAAATCAATGCCCGATCTACTGCCGGTTCTGCACGAGAAAACGGCTCGTCGGGAAACCAGGCTTCCTCAAGAAAGGCGAGTTGGACCGGGCCATCGCGTACCTCCGCGAGCACACCGAAGTGCGTGACGTCATCCTCTCCGGCGGCGATCCCTTGCTCCTGCCCGACTATCTGCTCGAACGGGTGTTTAAAGCCCTTCGGACCATTCCACATTTGGAGTTGATCCGTATCGGCTCGCGAGTGCCCGGCACGTTGCCGCAGCGCATCACCCCCAAACTCTGTGAGATTGTGAAGAAGTACCACCCGATCTATATGAACCTGCACTTCAACCACCCCGATGAGCTCACCCCGGAAGTGAAAGCCGCCTGCGGCATGTTGGCCGATGCCGGCGTTCCACTGGGCGCGCAGACCGTTCTGCTCAAAGGCGTCAATGACGATCCGGAAATCATGAAGCGGCTTGTGCATCAGCTGCTACTCGCCCGGGTGAAGCCCTACTATCTCTATCAAGCCGATTTAACCAAGGGCACGAATCATTTTCGCACCACGGTCGAAACCGGCTTGACCATTATCAAGGCGCTTCAAGGCCACACCAGCGGCATGGCAGTGCCCCATTTCGTGATTGATGCGCCGGGCGGCGGCGGCAAAATTCCCCTCCTGCCGGGCGACTACCTGGTCGATCTGGACGAAGAGGGTGCCGTGCTCCGGAACTACGAGAACAAGACCTTCCATTACCCGCAACCCACGCCCGATAATCGGCGTGAACTCCCCATGGTCGGCGCCCGGTCGGCGCATGACAACTCGCCGGAAGAATTAGTCGCCTGCGGCGACAGCTATCCGGACCGTGACAGCTATGCTGCCTGGGGCAATAGCTGCGGCGGAGACGCGGACGACCTGTGAAGACTGCATCGCCCCACGCCGGTATTCTCCCCTATCAGGACATCAAGCGGCTGATCGCCAGTCGGGTCATTACCGCGTCCCCGGCGGTCGAAGACCGACAAATCCAGCCGGCCAGCCTCGATCTCCGGCTCGGACACAAAGCCTATCGATTGATCAGCAGTTTCTTACCGGAGCTGTCGGCGATCTCCTCCCGCCTCAACGTGCTCGACTTTTACCAATCCGACCTCGTGATGTACGAGATGGACTTGACCGACGGGGCCATTTTGGAAAAGGGCCACGTCTACCTGGTGCCCTTGCTAGAGACTTTGAAACTGCCGAAGACAATCCGCGCGCGGGCCAATCCAAAGAGCACCACCGGCCGGCTGGACGTCTTTACCCGAATCGTGACGGATCTCAACGCCGGGTTCGATGAAATCCGCGCCGGCTACCATGGCCCGTTGTTCCTGGAAGTTGTCCCCCGTTCCTTCGCCATCAAGGTACGCACAGGACAATCGCTCAACCAAATCCGATTCGTCCGCGGCGAAGCCACCGTCACGGACACGATGCTGCGCACGCTGCACCGGCGCACGCCGTTGCTCTATCACAATGACCCGTCCAGAAAAACCATAGGCAGCCGTGATTTTCGTGCCGAGCACGGGCTGTTCCTCCGTATCGACCTCAAAGGGGACGACCAGACCGATTCCCGCGTCATCGGCTATCGCGCCAAAAAGAATAGCCATGTGATCGATCTTTCCAAAGTCGGCCACTACGCCGCCGGGGATTTTTGGGAGCCGCTCTACCGGCACCGACACGACAGCCTGCTGTTGGAACCGGAAGAGTTTTACATCCTCGCCTCGAAAGAGCGGATCCGGGTGCCGGCCGGTTATGCCGCCGAAATGGTCGCCTATGAAGCGGCCTGCGGGGAACTGCGAACTCACTACGCTGGCTTCTTCGATCCAGGGTTCGGCTATGGCGCGAGAGGGGAAATCAAGGGAACTCAGGTCGTCCTGGAAGTGAGACCCCACGACGTGCCATTCTTGATTCACGACGGACAGACGTTCTTCAAAGTCGTCTATGACCGGATGCAGGACGCACCCGATCAGTTGTATGGAGTCGGCCTCGGCTCATCCTATCAACAGCAAGCATTGACCCTCAGCAAACACTTCAAGGCATAAATTATGACGTCGCCAGACTCTCCCACTCCACAAGACCAGGCGCGCCCGCCGATGCACCATCCGCCTCCGCCGGACCGGGAGGACAGCGGCAGCGACCATCATATGCGCGTGCTGGGCAAGATGGTCGGCACGGCCTTCATGTTTCTGGGTTTCTTGCAGATCTTTCTGTCGATCAGCGGCGGATTCGAGTTGAGCGGCGTCGTGGCCATGCTGTTATATTTCGGTGGACTGGCCATCTGGGCCAACGCCGTCATGGAGCACCCGCTGCTCCGGTGGGGAGTCACGATCGGGGCCATCGCGATTGCGTTGGGCTTTCTCCAGTTCGGCGAGATTCTGTTCTGGCACAAACAGGTCATTTTCTGGGCCACCGTGATTATCGTCATGTATTTCATGTTCAACGAGCCGAAGAAGCCTGCTGCCTGATGTTACGATGACGATCTCCGTCATCATCCCGACGTTGAATGAACACAACGTTCTTGCGAAAACTCTGACGCATACCGCATCACTGGGCCTTGACGAAATCATCGTAGTCGATGGTGGCAGTACGGATCTCACGGTCCCCACGGCCCAGGCCTTTTGCACGACAACGCCCGACACACATCTCATCACAGCGCCACGAGGACGGGCACGCCAGATGAACGAAGGGGCCAAAGCCAGCCGGGGCGATGTGCTTCTGTTTCTGCATGCCGACACCCAGTTACCGGAAGATACCGGGCGGCTGATTGAATCGGCGTTTATTGACCCCACGGTGGTCGGAGGACGCTTCGACGTGCGATTTGGCAGTTCCTCCCTGTGGAGCCGGGTCATCAGTTCGTTCATGAACCGCCGGTCACGCCTGACGGGGATTTCCACCGGTGATCAAACCCTCTTCGTCCGCCGCCAGGTATTCGAACGGCTCGGCGGCTTCCTGGAGATTCCACTGATGGAAGACATCGATTTCAGCAGGCGCCTGAAACGAGCCGGCCGGGTCGCCGCACTCAGGAACACCGTCACCACCTCATTTCGACGGTGGGAAACCCAGGGCCCGCTGAGGACCATTCTCTTGATGTGGACCCTGCGGTTTCTGTACTGGACCGGTGTGAGTCCTCATCGGCTACATCGTTTCTACGCGGCCATAAGGTAGAACCATGCCTTCCCAGAAACTCAGTCCCCAGCCCGCTTCGACTCAGCAAGGCGAGCCCTCAGCACTTATTGTATTCGCCAAGGCGCCGATTCCCGGCCAGGTAAAAACACGCCTCTGCCCACCGCTGACACCAGACGAAGCGGCTACACTCCATGGCAGCTTTGTCCTCGACACGCTGGAACGGACAAAAGCGGCGGCCGTCACATGCAAATTGCCGCTTGATCGCTACCTCGCCTGCTCGCCGTCTTCCACCCACGTCTTTTTCAGAATCATGGAAGAACGGCAGGGTGTGAGATTGATGGATCAAGTGGGCGACGATCTCGGGGCGAGGATGAATCAGGCCTTCGAGACCCTGTTCACGCAAGGCTACAAGCGTGGACTGATTATCGGGACTGATACCCCATCGCTGCCGCTTGAACGGTTTCAGCAAGCCCTATCCGCCCTGGAATCGCATGACCTGGTACTGGGGCCGGCTTTTGATGGCGGCTATTATCTGATCGGCCTCAACCGCCCGATACCCGATCTTTTCACCGGCATCCCCTGGTCCACCGACCAGGTGCTCGCCCTGACACAAGAAAAGGCCAGAGCGCTTGGACTCAAGACGGCCTTGCTTACCCCATGGCGCGACATCGATACCATCAGTGACCTGGAAGATCTCATCGAGGCCAGCGTGCTCGATGCCAAGAAACCGAAGCGCGAGCAGTCGTTTTCCAGCCGCACCGCCGGCGCGTTGCAGCTGCTCGCCAAACGGCTGCGGACAAGAGCATAATGGATCGCCGCATCTGAATCGGAGAACTGGCTATGACACAGGCCGTCGCACTTATCACCGGCGGAGCCAAAGGCATTGGACGCGGCGTCGCCCTGGACCTCGCTACCCGGCACTGGAAGATCGCCTTCTGCTATCGAACCAGCGAAGCCGACGCGCAACACACTGCCACAGCCATCAGGGAACAGGGAGGAGAAGCGTGGCCGATTCAGTGCGACGTGTCGGACCCTAACGCAGCAAAATCCGTGGTGGCGCAGGTCGAACAGAAGTGGGGACGGATCGATGCCCTCATCAATGGCGCCGGCCCCTACCATCGCATCAACTTGCTCGAAGAAACCGTCGAGGGGTGGAACGACATGTTCGACGGAAATCTGCATCCCATTTTTTATCTGGCACAGGCGGTGGCGCCGGGCATGAAGGTGCGCAAGACCGGCCGCATCATCAGTTTCAGCATGGCCAACGCGGACCAGATGATTTCCCAGCCGGATGTCACGGCCCACTACATCGCCAAAGCCGGCGTGCTCATCTTGACCCGCACCTTGGCCAAACTCTTGGCACCCTACGGCATCACGGTGAACGCGATCTCCCCAGGTTTCATCGATTCGGGCAGTGCGCCGCCGGGCGAACTGGCCTCCATGACCAAGCGCATTCCCGCCGGCTATATCGGCACGGTCGACGACACCGTCGCCGCGGTCCGGTATCTGCTCAGCGATGAAGCCCGGTACGTGAACGGGGCGAATATTCAGATTAGCGGGGCATGGGGGATATGAGAATGCGAG
>DASUMN010000081.1:0-3648 GCA_036277675.1 Nitrospira sp.
ATGGCGGTCTTTCTTTACCATCCGGATCGGAATTGCGCCTCCCTCGCCAGAATTGTCGGTGTTTCGCCTGAACTCGCGGAGTCTGTTCGCCGGATCGACATACCGATGGCGGACAACGGCGGGGGCACTGCCGATCTTCTCTTGCAAGGCAAACCGTTACTGATCCACGATATTGAGCCCTTCACTCCACGCCTGTACCCGCCGATGCTCGAGATGGCGCGCCGAGCTGGGGTGCAGTCCTTCGTCGCCGTACCGCTCCAGAGCCATGGCAAGGTCCTCGGATTCCTGGCCGGCGATCGAGGCCCGCAGCCGTGTACCGACGATGATCTTCATATCCTGCTCACGATCGCCGGCCACGTGGCCGCCGCCATCGACAATGCCAGGGCCTACGCTGATCTGGCCGAATTGACCCAGCACCTAGAAGAGCGCATTGAACAACGGACCGAAGAGCTGTCGTGCGCCAACACACAACTCCAGGAGCATGACCGTCGTCGATCGACCTTTCTCTCCGTCGTGTCACATGAACTGAGGACTCCGATGGCGGTGATCCGGAGCTTTGCGGACAATATGCTGGACGGCGTGACTGGGCCGCTGACCGACCTACAACATACGTATCTGACACGTATTCAGCACAATGTCGCCCGGCTTGGAAGAATCATCGTGCAATTGCTCGATTGGTCGCGCCTTGATACCAAGAGAGTTGATCTCCGCGTAGAGGAGGTCTGCATCCACCAGATCGCAACAAGCACGGCTGACCATTTGCGGATGGTCGCCGCAGAGAAACAGGTGTCCCTTGCCGTGGCGTCGGCCGAGTCGCTTCCGCCCGTTCAAGGTGACCGCGACAAATTGGAACAAGTTCTGTGGAACCTCATCGGAAATGCGATTAAATTCACTCCGCCAGGCGGCCGGGTCACCGTCGAGTGTTGTATTTCTCCATCAGGGTTCGTGCAGATCTGTATTGCCGATACTGGTTGTGGGATTGACCCCGTCCATCTCTCGCGGATTTTTGATGAGTTTTCCCGGGTGCCGTCAGCCATGCCCGCGTCGCAAGGCGCTCAGCTGGGACTCTGTATCACAAAGACACTCGTCACGATGCATCACGGAGACATTTGGGTGGACAGCAAACCAGGAAGCGGGTCACGGTTTTACTTCACACTCCCGGTCGTTGGATCGCATACTGCCTCAGGCCGGATGACATGAGCGTTTGGTGGGATGTGCGTGGCACTGCATGGAGCAGCGTCGCACACGTCTAGAAGGGACACGCATACCATGCGAGCTAAAATCCTTATCGTCGACGACGACCCTGATATTCGCCTCAGTTTGCAGAATCGAATCAGCTTTATGGGACACGACCCGGTGACTGCAATGGACGGGAAGGAGGCGCTCCGCGTCATCCAGGAAGAGGAGCCTGATCTTGTCCTGCTGGACTTGGAGCTTCCACTCCTCTCCGGGATGGACCTCCTCAGGCAAGTCCGGGATACCTTCACCCAGAACAACTCCCTGGGCAAGGAGACGCTCCAGACACCGGGAACGTACACAACTCCGCTCATCGTCATCCTCACCGCCTTCGGAACCCTTGAACGTGCCGTGGAGGCCATGCAACTCGGCGCCTTTGATTTTGTGCCGAAGCCGTTTACCGCGGATCACCTCACCGTCGTCATCAACAAGGCCTTGGCCACCGTCGCCCTCCGCCGTCAGGTCGATACGCTCCGCAAGGAGGTCGATGATCAGTTCGAACCGATCGTCTCGACCAACATGCAGATGACCGAACAACTGGCGATGGCCAAACAGGCCGCCTCTTCCTCCGTGACCGTATTGTTGCTCGGCGAAACAGGGACGGGGAAGGAGGTGGTCGCCCGTGCCATTCATCGGTGGAGTCCACGATCCACGAAACCATTTATTGCCGTGAACTGCGCCGCCTTTCCTGAGAATCTATTGGAGAATGAACTGTTTGGCCACGAGAAGGGCGCATTCACCGGAGCCATGAAGCGGGAGCCTGGGAAAATTGAGATTGCCGATGGAGGGACGTTGTTTCTTGATGAGATCGGCGATATGCCGCTCACCATGCAAAGCCATCTCTTGCGAATACTGCAAGATCGGACCTTCTACCGTGTCGGCGGAACGCAAGAAGTACGGGCGGACGTACGTTTCATCGCAGCCACGAATAAAGATCTGAAACAGGCAATTCGTCAAGGAACCTTCCGCGAAGACCTGTACTTTCGCCTTGCCGTAATAAACATCGCTCTGCCGCCGCTGCGTGAACGGATGGAGGATCTTTCCGCGCTCGTCGACCATTTTCTCAATCGGCCCAGCCACGTGGGCCTGTGTAGACGCTTGACGCTCAGCGACGAGGCATTCCAGGCACTGCAGCGGTACCCCTGGCCCGGCAATGTGCGTGAATTGGAAAATGTGCTCACTCGTGCGCTCATTTTGTGCCCCGGCGACACGATCGGACTGAAACACCTCTCATTGACTGCTGCAACGACTTCAGCAACCACCACTCCCCCAGTGAATCAGGAGCCAACCCCTGACGTGCAGGTTGGCTCCTATCATACGAGTATGGACGCATATAGTCAGAGACTCATTGAGACGGCCTTGCGTCGAAACGGGTGGAATCAGACGAAAGCGGCAGCCGAACTCGGCCTGCAACGGACCTACTTGACCAAATTACTCCGGCAGAAACAGATTTCAGGCAGACCGCCTACGACTCCCTCGGACTGAAGCGGTGGGCGGCGCGTCCGACAATGTTTTCCCTTCGCTGTTCGGCCTCTCAGAGCAGCTGCAGCCCGCATCAACCCCGCTTGCCCCATTGATCTGCATCCAACTCGATCCACCTTGGAATCCGTTCTGATTCAGGCACGAATCGCCAACTGAGACCTCCCCTGTATAGGCCCTGGAAATACCACAAGATAGATGTGGATTCTGCCTGGCCCAAGAAATGCTTAGTGTTTCTCGTGAAAACAATCCGGAGGATCCTTGATGCGGATCTATTCAACGTAGCACTCGAACTTCATCATAGGATTTCGACCACACAATTCAACCTCCACGTGAATGAATCACGCTGGAGATACTAGAAAGGAAGGGTACGAACATGCTGAGTGACCTGGCGCTGTTGACGATCACGTTCGCGATGAGTATCGCCATTATTGCGTTGGCGATGTTCTTGCGCAAGACCTGAGATGTGAGGAGAGCCTTGCCGCGAACTCTCCAGAAGGGAGGAGGTGAGAAGCCATGATGTTGATTATAGGAGTGGTATTGATGAGCGCCGCAGTGGGTTTGCTGTATGCAGCGATCGGCCAGGACCAAGAGTAATCGCAGTGACGCGGTTGTCCAGCATCCTAAAGGTTATGATCGTAAGACACCGGGTTGATGCTCTATCCAACTGGGTTACGGGCGCAATCCTGGATGGTTCTGAACAAACAACACCGTGGTTGATCTGTCAATACGAAGCAAGCGATACGGCACGGACCATTCATGGATACCGTAGCGAGGGATTCGAGGCCGAAGCCCGCCGGGCGAGAGCATCGGACGCCGTAGTAGGCTATCCATGGATGGCCCGTGCCGTGTGGTCGGGGCGAGAGGATTTGAACCTCCGACATCCTGCTCCCAAAGCAGGCGCGCTACCGGGCTGCGCTACGCCCCGACATG
>DASUMN010000082.1:0-3130 GCA_036277675.1 Nitrospira sp.
TCAAACCTTGACGGTCCTACAGAGGAGGAACGCGACACCATGGCGACATTCATCATTTCCGGTAGTCGAGGAACGGACGATCCCACCATGGCAACTCTCCCCTTCATGGCGGCGAAGACGGCAAAGGAGCAAGGACACGACGTGGTGCTCTGGCTGTGGAACGAGGCGGTCACCTTGGGGCGGAAAGGCGGCGCCGACCATGTGACGGGCGTCAACCTGACTCCGCTAAAAGATTTGCTCGCAGCGGTACAATCGGCCGGCATTCCAATCTGGGTCTGCGGGGCCTGCGCGGTGGCGCGTCAGATCACATCGGTTGATCTGGTGGTCGGGGCCACAATCAAGGGCATGCCGGATTACATCAAGGCGGTCACCGAGCGGGAGCGCAGCGTCGCGTTTTAATCCGGAGCGAAAGGGTTGGGTTCAATGGGCGCAGAGAACGAGCCGAGCGGCAAATCGAAGAAGAAGGTTGTGCGCAACGAGGTGGATACCAAGGCCGTGGTCGACAAGGACGGGCGCTTCCTGGCGGATGAGTTGGAAACCATTCCGACCGCAATCCCACAGCGGGGGGATGGGTATCGCCAGAGGCCAACGAGCTTCGGAGAGGAGGTCGCGTATGCGATCGGGGTCGCCGGGCACGCGTTGACGGAGGAGGATCTGACGCGGATCAACACCCGCAAGGGGTTGCTCACGCTCCTGAAGAGTAAAGATATCGACCTCGAAGAAGTCCGGAAAACACTGCTCTACGAACAGGAGTTGCGCGCGCTCCAGGTCGAACTCGTCCGGCTGCAGCGCTGGGTACAGGCGGAAGGACAACGCATCGCGATTCTCGTCGAGGGCCGCGATGCGGCCGGCAAGGGCGGGACGATCCGCCGTTTCACCGAGCATTTGAATCCTCGAGCCATGCGTGTTGTGGCGCTGCCGAAGCCCAGCGATGAAGAACGAGGTCAATGGTATTTCCAGCGGTATATCCGACAACTCCCGAACAAGGGGGAAATCGTTTTCTTCGACCGCAGTTGGTACAACCGTGCGGTGGTCGAGCCGGTGATGGGGTTTTGCCCGAAAAAAGACCATCAACGGTTCCTGCTGCAGGTCCCGGAATTCGAACACATGCTCTACGAAGACGGGGTGACGATCATCAAGTTCTGGTTTTCGATTTCGAAGGAAGAACAGCTCAAGCGATTTGAAGCGAGGCGTCAGAATCCGCTCAAGCAATGGAAACTCAGTCCGGTCGACGAGAAGGCACAGGAGCTCTGGGATTCCTACACGCGCTACAAAGAGGAAATGTTTAGCAAGACCCATACGACGTTCAGTCCCTGGATTATCGTCAAGGCAAACGACAAGCAGGCGGCCCGGCTTGAGAGCTTGCGGTATGTCCTCAATCTTCTGCCGTACAAGGGGAAGGAAGATGCGGGTATTCGCCTGACCCCGGATCCGAATGTTATTACCCGATTCCACCGCAAGATGGTGGAACTGGACTTGTGATGGGCGAGCAGCGAACGTGCTCGCAATAGGGCGAATCCTTTTCAGCCCTACGGTTTCTCACGATCCATCGAATGAGGAGGAAGGGTTTCTGCCCAGATGGGCTGGGCGAGCAACTTTTTCACTAAAGGAGGCTTGTTGTGATTAACAAAGGACTGGTTGCACTTATCTCGATCGCTGCCATCGGTTGTAGCGGGGTCACACCCCAAACAGCAGTGAGCGGAGAACCGACAAGCCCGGCCGTCGGATACGACATTCATGTCCAGGCGCCTCACATGATGGCGGATGGGACGCCAGGCGGTCCGTTCCATCATTACTGTAAGGGGATTTCCGACAAGATTCTTCAATGTCTGTTGTTTGAATCCACCGATCCCAAGGCTCCGTTGGTCGGCGTCGAGTATTTTGTCGCCAAAGATCTGACACGAAAGCTGCCCGCGATCCAGTGGCACCGGCATTTCCACGACCACAAGGTCGAGATCGCAACAGGCCGAGTTCAAGTCCTCGATATGCCCGCTGACCAAGCCGCGAAAGTGGCGGAGGTCGCAGCAGGAACAGACGGTGTGATCTATCACCTGTGGCAACATGGACAGGAATTTCCTGATGGCACGGTGAGTTTCCCGCAATCCCTCGGACACAAGTTCACCGGATTTTCCGACAAGTAAGCACATCGAGGAACAACGATGGGTCTGTCCCTTCTGATCGTGGCGTTCGCAGCGGTGGTAGGCTCGCTTGCAGATCCGGTATTGGCCGCTGACGAGGCCGTACTCAGACCACGAGTGCCGCCCGACCAAATCGAGCACGTCAAAAGCTGGATGAATCCGCTTCCGGCAACGGAAGAAACGATTGAGAAGGGGAAAAAGCTGTTCCAGGGGAAAGCCTTCTGCGTGACCTGCCACGGGAAAGACGGCAAGGGATTCGGCGGCGACATCGAGCCAGGCACATTGAAAGGTCCCTTGCCGCGAAACTTCACCGATACGGAATGGCAGGGTGCTCGAACGGATGGGGAACTGTTCTGGATTTTGAAGAACGGCAGCAAGGGCACGGCGATGGCCCCGTTTATTCCGCTCATTCTGACCGAAGAAGAGGCCTGGCAGGTGCTGCGCTATGTGCGATCGTTCGCAGCGGAAAACCAAGGAGCACGACGATGAAATCTGGCATATGTGCGTTGTCCATCATAATGCTTGTGCTTGCCGCTCCCACCTGGGCGGCTGAGCGGCATATGATGCAGCCGGTGGTGCCTGCCGACAAGCTGGCTGAAGCGCGTGCGCTCAAGAGCCCCTTGCCGAGTTCCCAGGAGATCGTCGAGAAAGGGAAAGCGATCTATGACGGCAAAGGTACCTGTTTCAATTGTCATGGCACCGATGGGGGCGGCAACGGACCCGCGGCGGCGAAACTCAATCCGGCGCCGCGCAATTTCCGTCACCATGGATTCTGGCGCCACCGGACGGAAGGGGAACTTTTCTGGGTCATCAAGAATGGCTCGCCCGGCACGGGCATGATCGGATTCGGCCCTGTCCTCTCCGATGAGGAAATCTGGAGCGTCATCCAGTATGAACGCACGTTTGCCGGCGGACATGGACGGCGAGGGATGGGCCGTGGAGAAGGCATGGGACCCATGATGGGACCTGGCGGCAGGATGGGTGAAATGCAT
>DASUMN010000083.1:0-8001 GCA_036277675.1 Nitrospira sp.
GGAAAACATGCGAGAGCCTTCAGGCCTCTGATTGGCTCCGCACCGGGCCAGAATCTCACGATCATCAATGTTCAGGTCGAACCCCAAGAAGAACCGCCTCCCCCGCCGCCAAAACCTGCCGCTCCAGCCAAATTCTGGACCGCCCGATGCGGAAGCTTTGTCGAGCTGCAAGTCAGTCCAACCATGAACCTCATGGAAGAAGAACAAAAGGGTTGCCCTGACTGAGCTAGGATCGCGTGGTGGACCGGATATCTGCCAACTTACCCGGCCGTCCTCTACAGCTTCAACAGATTCTCCTTCTACGCGGGTTTTGGAGTTCAGGAACGATGTGTCCACGCCTATCAAGTGCGACGAACGTATCAGCGGTCGCGAGAACTTCGTCGAGGAAAACCAGAGCAGAGAGGGGAGCAGCCTGCGCGATGTAGGTGACGATGTCGTCGAGTTCGTGTCGCGCGCTCGTTCTTTCGGAAGAGCACCATGGAACTCTTCATCGTATGTGTCGCCGCATTGCTGGCTTCGGGCCTGACGCTGTTCTCTGGATTCGGGCTGGGTACGCTCTTGATGCCGGTGGTCGCCCTTTTCTTCCCGCTGGAGATCTCGATCGCGATGACGGCCATGGTCCATCTGGCTAACAACCTCTTCAAGATTGGGTTGCTCGGACGAAAGGCCGATCGCTCTGTGTTGCTCACGTTCGGACTGCCTGCGATCGTGGCGGCCTTTGTAGGAGCTGCATTGCTGACATATCTTGGGGAAGTCAAACCGATCTACGAATACCACGCACTGGGGAGCGCTCGGCAGGTGTCGGTGCTTAAGCTCGTGATCGGTGCCCTCATCATGTCCTTCGTGATCTTGGAACTTTCACCCACCTTCTCCAAGATCGCGCTCGATCGCCGATGGCTCCCGCTCGGCGGCCTCATCAGCGGGTTCTTCGGCGGATTGTCGGGACACCAAGGCGCCTGTCGCAGCATGTTCCTGATTAAAGCCGGGCTTGAGAAAGAGGCGTTCGTCGCCACAGGGGTCGTGCTCGCCGTCATGGTCGACCTCTCCCGCATGGCCGTCTACGGCGCGGATATCTCGGCCCATGGCGAAACTATCGCATGGCAGTTGGTCATCGGCGCGAGTGTGTCTGCCTTCGCTGGAGCCTACGTCGGAGCGAGGATGCTTAAGAAAGTGACGCTTCGGTCTGTCCAGTTGGTGGTCTCGGCGCTGTTGATGGTGGTGGGAGGCGGGCTGATCGCAGGTCTATTGTGATTACCCCATAATTCGCAGAATTCTCTTGCCTCTCGCGAGCAATCCTTCATAATCGGCTGGATATTCTATCCTCATTCGCGACTCACCGCCGGTAGGGGGCACCCATGTTCACGAAATCTGTCATCCTGTTCATCGCACTCGTACTCGCCTCGATTCCCCGGATTGCAGACGCCTCTTTCGAGTCCGGTGTCGCGGCCTTCAAGAAAGCAGACTACCAGACCGCCTATCAGGCCTTGCATCCGCTCGCCGAAGACGGCGACCCCAAAGCCCAGTATTACATCGGTTTCATGCACTACAGCGGGAAGGGCGTCAACCAGGACAGCACGGAAGCCCTCAAATGGGTCAAGCCGGCGGCGGAATCCGGACTTGCGGAGGCTCAATACCTATTCGCCATGATGAATGAGGAAGGTCTCCCTGAACCGAACGTACACGGGAAGGAGAAGGGAAAAGCGAAGGCAAAGGCGAAAGCCAAGGTAAGAAAAGTGGCCCACAAGGAGGAGGCCATCAAATGGTTGACGCTGGCATCGGAGCAAGGCCATGTCACCGCCCAAGTGAAACTGGCCGAACGGCATCTGCACGGCCAGGGTGTCCCGCAAGATATGGTCCAGGCCTATGCGTGGTGCGGCATCGCGCAGTTACTCGCTCCGTCACGGTGTAATCCCCAGGAATATATCCCGACCTACCGCATGACGGCCGCCCAGCAGGATGAAGCGAAACAGCGCGTACAAGCCTGGCTGACCGCGCACCCGGTCAATAACTCGCGCCTGCCGGCCAAGAGCGCGCAGCAGTTGATCGCTGAATTGGATACCGCCGATCACAAGAAAAGAGAAGAAATCAAGGTGGCCTTGATTCTCATGGGAGATTCCGCGCTGCCGGCGATCGCCGATGCGTTCCGGGCGACACCGCTCAAGCATACGGACTTTCTCGCCGGGGTGCTGTGCGAACGGGGACCGGCTGCGGCAAGCCTGAGTCCGCAACTTATACGCATGTTTCGTAACCCGGCCATCACCCCCTCGGTGAAACACCATTTTCTGTCATCGATTGCCTGCATCGGGAGCCGCTCGCCTGAGGTCGAGGCGTTCATGATCTCGCAGCTGAAAGAGGGCGATGATTCCATGCGACCATGGGCCGTACGGTTCTTGGGGCGATTCGACTCCCAGAATGTCGTCCTCGCCCTGGCCGGAAGCCTCAGCGATTCAAAACGGACCGTGCGTGAAGCCGCTGCGGAGGTCCTCACAGAGATGGGGCCCAAAGCGGCTCCGGCGATTCCAGCGCTGGCCAAAGCAATGGACCAAAAAGGAACGTACCTGTCGATGTTGGCCGGGAATGCGCTCCAGGCAATCGGAACTCCTGAAGCGCTCGCGGAAGTGAAGAAGCGTGACACCACCTCGGGGTCAACCGACGGACACAAAGAGGGGGACGCAACGGACATGTTCCAATGATTCCCCAATAACCCGCCCGCTCCTACATTTTCTGCATGATCCGCTCCGCATAGCCGGTCAGCTCTACATATCCCTGGCCTTTCACCGAGCGACCTTGCTTGATGCCTGAGACGGAAACCGCGCCTTCCCAGTAGGTGACCTGCGTGCTGCGCGACGTGCGCAGCTCCTGATCCGCAAGCAACGGCATGACCTCCAGAGCAAGATCCATGGAGGGCACCGCAATCCGCCACGTACTGGGATACACAGCCTTGCTCTCTCGGCTGGTCCATGTGCCGGTGGATTCGATTCGGATATCCGAGACTGAGAGATGCCGAGTCTTGCCGTCAGGCAACACGACGGTGCCGCTGGATTCGAGATCGGACCCCCCGTCCTTTCGACGAAGGCGATACAGCATCAGCTCGCTGCGATCATCCAATTGAATGCTGAACCAGTCCCATCCGGCCAAATCGGAGCCGAGATCGGTCGAGCCAAATTCATGGTCCATCCAACTGGTGCCGGTGACCTCGAAACGTTCAGTGCCGATCGTGACGCTGCCGGTGGTTTCCAGACGCGTGAATGAATAGTAGTGGGTCGCGTTCCCCTCACCCGCTCCTTTTCGGCTGATGCCGTCGCGCCCATGGACGACCAAGGGTTTGGCCGGCAGCAGCTGCAGATCGAGGGTTGCCGTCCCATCGCGCGCAAACAGCGTGTGCATCCCGTTCGGAGCCGGCTGTGCATCCGCCCGCCAATCGTCGATCCAGGCATAAAGCCGAGATTCCTCCGCGCCGGCTTTTCCCAATCCGGCCCTGCTGAGCTTTTCGGAAAAATGAAACCGCCGGCCCGCAACATCCGTGACGGCAAAATGCGCCAGATACAGGTGACTCACCGTCCACTGTGACGGCTGCGTCTTGATGTCCTCCGGTGAAACCGCGCGGCGGAAGAACGTCAACTCATACCCGAAGAGCCTGCCGGTTTTGGTCTGAAGATGGCCCGTGTAGTACCACCATTCCGTCCGATACGACGGATGCGATCCATGGTCTCTCGGGAACTCATACCGATAGCCGGCTGCCGCCTGTTCAAACGACGACGGCGAGACAGGCTCACTCAATGCAATCGAGGGAACTCCGACCATCCCGGCGGCACACAGCATAATAACGTGCAGGCCGCGCCGCACGGCTTGCGCGAAGGGGCTGATTTGAACAGAGCTGATCGGCATCGGGCGTCCTCTCATTGGACGCTTATAGCACGGAGATCGAAGACCACACAAATCGCCTGTACTGGAGCGGTATTTTCGCATTTACTCCGCCGGATCGCACGCAGGAATGAGCGTTGACAATTTTCACAACTCTCGGCTATCGTGAGTCATGCAGATGCATCATGAGCGCGAGCCTCCCGGCCGCACACCGGCCGAGCAAATGGAGCCGGTCACGATCCCCAGTCGCCTCCCGGTGTTCCCGTTGCCCAATGTCGTCTTCTTCCCGAAGACCTATCTACCGTTACACATTTTTGAGCCGCGCTACCGCTCGATGATCGCCGACGCATCGAACGGAAGCCGCCATATCGCCATGGCCTTGCTCAAAGAAGGATGGGAAACGGACTACTACGGCAATCCGGCAATCTATGCGACGCTCTGCATCGGACGGATCATGAGTGTGCAGCCCTTGCCGGACGGCCGTTCAAACATTCTGCTCCAGGGGCTCGAGCGCTGCGAGATTCAAGAAGAGCATTTTGAGAAACCCTATCGCGAAGCGACCATTCACCTGAAACCCCGGATTGAGGAAGAAGGGCTACCGGCGTCCGTTCGACGTGCACTGGTCGAAATGCTCGGGCGATATTTGCAATCGAGAGAAGACAGCACCGCCTGGCAAGGGTTCTTCCGTGACGATGTCGGCGACGAGGTGCTCGTGAATACCCTCTCCACCTATCTGGAGTGTACACCGTTGGAAAAACAATTCTTATTGGAAGCAGACGGGTTGCGCCAGCGGGCCGGCCGGCTGAACGATCTGATCCAATTCATGCTGTTCGACCCGCACCGCACAAAGGACTGGGAGTAATGGACCGCGCAATCGCCATTGACGTCAAGCAGCTGTGCAAATCCTACGAGGGCCACAAGGCCGTCGATGACATTTCGTTCCAGGTCTATGCCGGCGAGATTTTCGGCCTGCTCGGTCCCAACGGCGCGGGGAAAAGCACCACCCTCCGTACGCTCATTACTCTCTTGCACCCGACCTCCGGCAGCGCCGCCGTCTTTGGCCACGACACCGTGCGCGAGGCCGACACCGTGCGGACGCTGATCGGCTATGTGCCGCAGGAACGGGCCATCGACCGGTTTCTCACAGGCCGCGAACATCTTGAGCTGCTCGGCGCACTCTATCATCTGTCGAAAGAGGACGCAGCCAAACGCATCGACGAACTGTTGACCTTGGTCGAATTGAACGCCCATGCGGATCGGCCGGCGAAAACTTACTCCGGCGGCATGAAGCGCAAACTCGATATCGCCTGCGGCTTGCTGCCCAACCCTAAAATCCTGTTCCTCGACGAGCCGACCCTCGGCCTCGACGTGCAAAGCCGGCTCAGGATCTGGGAATACGTGCGGATGCTGAAGGCCCGCGGCCTCACGGTGGTCATGACGACCAATTACCTGGATGAAGCGGACCAGCTGTGTGACCGGCTGGCCATCATCGACGGCGGCAAAATCAAAACGCTGGGCTCGCCGGCCGAACTCAAGATCGCGCTCGGCGGCGATATTGTGTCGCTGACGCTCAAGGAGACGGACCGGATGGCAGGCTTGGAAGCCGCCTTGAAACACCAGCCAGCGATTACATCGGTCCGGACGACGGACAAAGGGCTCGACATCCGCGTGGAATCACCGGAGAAAGCCCTGCCCGCCATTTTGGAATCGGCGAATCGGCTGGGATGCAGCATTGAGTTCATTCAGTATAACCGGCCCCGATTGGACGATGTCTTTATCGCGCATACGGGGCGGGCCATCACCGAATCGGTTCCCGAAGCCGAATCCACCTAAAGGAGTTCCGTGGAACATTATTGGCAAGAAATCGGCGCATTGACGATGCGATGGGTCCGCCGGCTGAGCCGCGAGAAATTCAGCATGCTGTTCACGCTGGTGCAGCCCATGCTGTTCTGGCTGATCTTCTTCGGCAACCTGTTTCAACGGGCCGCAGACACACAGGTGACGCAGGCGCCCAATTACATCAGCTTTCTCGCCGCCGGGGTCGTCGTCATGACGGTCCTCAACAACGGCCTGGCCGGCGGGGTCGATCTGCTGTTCGACAAGGAAAATGGATTCTTGGAGCGGCTGATGTCCACGCCGATCCATCGCAGCTCCGTCATTTTGAGCCGCTTCCTATTCGTCATGACCATCACGTCGCTGCAAGTGCTCGTCATTCTCGGCGTGGCCTTCCTTTTCGACGTCCATCCGGCAACGGGCCTGCTCGGAATCGCGACGATTCTCCTGATCGGAATGATGTTCGGCGTAGGATTAACCGCCATCTCCATGGCCATGGCCTTTTCTGTGAAAAGCCACGGCGACTTCTTTTCCGTGCTGGGATTTTTGTCCTTGCCGATGATTTTCTTGAGTTCCGCCCTCGTGCCGCTGGCGGCCATGCCGGGGTGGATGAGCTTCCTCGCCAAGTTCAACCCCATGACCTGGGCCATCGACGCTGTGAGGCCCTTGATCTTGTCCGGTTGGAGCGAGGCCCTGCCGCATGTGGGCATGGTGGTGGTCGTGATGCTGGTATTCGACGCGTTGTGCTTGTACGGAGGCGCCAAGGCCTTCCGACGGGCCATGGGCTGATGCGCAATAGACCATGGTTATTCCTGAGAGCCAGATCCGGGCGCTGATTCGTTTGCTCTCCGACGAGGACGACCGGATTGTCCGCACGATCAGCGGTCAGCTGATTATCATCGGACCACCGGCGGTTCCCCTCCTACAGGAAGCGGAGATCGAGCAACCGGAGATGGCCGACCGGATCGCCTCCGTGCTGGAAGAAATCCGTTGGGGCAAGCTGGAAGAAGAGCTGGTGGAACTGGCCGCACAGCCGGATCAGACCATGAGCTTGGAAACCGGGGCCTTCTTGATCGCCCGCCATGCGTATCCGGCGCTCGATGTCGCGCAGTACCTATCACAGCTGGATCGCATGGCCCAGGAAGTGCGGGCGCGCATCGGCCTCCGGTCGTCCGGGGAGGAAACGGTCAATGCGCTCAACCGCTATTTGTTCGTCGAACAAGGGTTCAAGGGCAATACCAAGAATTACTATGAAACGGACAACAGCTACCTCAACCGCGTCATAGACCGGCGAGTTGGAATTCCGATCAGCCTGTCCGTCGTCTACCTGCTTATTGGGCAGCGCCTGAACCTGCCGGTATTGGGTATCGGCATGCCCGGGCATTTTCTCGTGAAATACGAGTCCGACCGCTATAAGATTTTCATCGATTGCTTTAACGGCGGCGCACTGCTGACCGAGAAGAATTGCGCGCGTTTCCTGACGGAAGCAGGATACGGATTCGACGATACGTACCTGCAACCCAGCCCGGTTCGTGCGATCCTCTCCCGGATGGTGAAAAATCTATTAGCGATTTATGCGAAGACGAACGAGCCGGTGAAGACCGACCGCCTGACCAAGTATATTGAAATTCTGGGTGGTGAACCGCGCGAAGAAGGGTTGTAATTTACAGCCTGATTGTCAACAAGTCTCTTCCCTTCCTGATCTTGCCCCCATATCGTTCTCCCGCTTGCGCCTTCACATCGTACCGGTCTGCAATCGGATAGAAGTGCGACAGGATGAGCTGGCCGACTCCTGCCTCTTGAGCCACCTGTCCGCACTGTCCGGCATGCAAATGGACAGGGCCCGGTCGATTGGCCGGGAACGAACAGTCGAGCACGGCAAGATCCGTATCTCCACAAAGACGCACGAGGCTGGTGCAGTATTGGGAGTCTCCTGAATAGGCGAGCGCCTTTCCTCTGTACTCCAGTCTGTACCCCAAACAATGCAGGCGAGGGCTGTGGGTCACCCTTCGTGGAAGAATTTTCGTCCTGCCGATCCAGAATGGGCGGTCATCAACTTCCTTCAACGTCACGCCGAATGGCGCGCGGTTAAAACCCGGGAGCGTAGCGAACAGGGCCTTGAAGAGACTTCTTGTCCCCGGCGGGCCGATGACGGTGAGCGGCGGCCGTTTCCCGCCTTGATACTTGGTATAGATCAAGGCGTCGAAGAAGAACGTGATGAAATCGGAAAAGTGGTCCGCGTGAAAATGGGAGAAGAGAATATGCGTGATCCGGTGCCGGTCCACTCCGGTCTTGATGAGATTC
>DASUMN010000084.1:0-5997 GCA_036277675.1 Nitrospira sp.
GACATCACGAGCGGCAAACATCGCGTCGTCACCGACCAACCGGCGGAAGACGGGGGGCAGGATGCCGGAATGAGTCCGGTCGAACTGTTCGTCGGTTCGGTGGCAAGCTGCGTGGCCTATTTCGTGGGCCAATTTTGCGCGAGACACAATATTTCGCGGGATGGGCTGAGTATTGAGGCGGAATGGGCCCTGGCCGAGACCCCGCACCGTGTCGGCCGAATCGATGTCATCATCCATCTTCCCCATCGCATTCCGGCGGAGCTGAAGGACAGGCTATTGAAAGTGGCGCATGGTTGCACGGTCCATCAATCCATCGCGAGCGCACTGACCGTCACAATCACGTTGAATCCTCATGCGCCAGCAGGAGTCCGTTCATAGAGACACGTGAAGGGTGAGATCCCGATCGATGAAAAGGAGGAAGAGATGAAAGAAAGGAGACGAGCGTTGGTCGCAGGGGTGGTACTCGCGCTGGCGGGACTCGCGGCATATCCATGCTGGTCATTGGCCGGCGACCAATCTCGCGCGAAGGAGATTGTCCAGCAGACCTGCGCGCAATGCCACCGTCTGGAAGGCAAGGCTGACTCTCGCTTCAATCTGAGGGCGCCTGATCTGATCTGGGCCGGCAGCAAGTACCAGCGTCCCTGGTTGATACGATGGTTGACCGGCAAAGAGGCGCCTCTCTATGCGAAGGGCTATCGGTGGGATCTGACGGAGGTTCCGTCGAAGCATCCGATGGTCACGGAGTCCGAAGCCAACGCCATCGCCGATTATTTTGCCGAACACAACAAAGATCCGCGCGTCACGGTCGGCGCATTCGATACTTCAAAAGTGACGAAGTTCGATGTGACGTTCGGCGGGATGGCCTATAAAGCCCACGCCTGTCTCGGCTGCCACACGATCGAGGAGAACGGCAAACTGATCGGGGGGCCACAGAGCACGGCTCTGCAGAATGCCGGTCAGCGGTACAACATGGACTGGTTGTATCGTTTCGGACAGAATCCGCAGGACTTCATCGTTCATACTGGGGAATTTCTGGCCGATGCGACTGACCCGCAATTGCGGGCGGTGATCGGATTCCTGGCCGAGCAGGGCGTGAAGGACTTCACATACTACGAGCCCTGGACGAGTCAGGAATTCGCCAACGCGAGCGTGGATCGAGGCAAGACGCTCTACAAGGAATACTGCGCCCAGTGTCACGGGTTTACCGGCAAGGGCGACGGCCCTGCCGCTTCCGGGCTTGAGCCAAAACCGGCGATCCATGCCAACATCCCGTTCGACAAGCTGCCGATCGAGTATGTCTACAACGTGATCAATCACGGTGGTGTAGCGATAGGGAAGTCTCCGAACATGCCGTATTGGAACCTGACCATCGGCCAGCAGGGAGTGGCGGACGTGATCGCCTATTTGAAGGTAACATTCAAGGGAATACCGGATGTGGCTGCGGCGGGAGGAGGTGCTGAAGGGGCTGTCTGCGTACAGCCACGCAAGACCGCCAAGGCTCCGGAAGACTTCCTCACCAAGACGAATCCGCTTCCATCGACATCCGGTTCTATCAAGGCGGGAAAGGAGTTGTTCCTGAAGACTGCGCAGCCTGTCGCCTGCACGATGTGTCATGGCGACAAAGGAGATGGCCAGGGGCTGATGGGTGCAGCCTTGATACCGCCACCCAGAAATTTTACCTGTGGCACAATGATGCGAGACCTTCCGGATGGGCAGTTATTCTGGATCATCAAGAACGGCTCGCCGGGAACCGGCATGATGGCGTTTTCGGGGTTGCCGGATGAGCAGGTGTGGCAATTGGTGCAGTACATCAGGAGTTTGGCGAAGTAGCGCGCGAAGAGCCAGACGTGCGGGAAATGCAGGACTCGACTGCCTCCTCGGCTCGTCGCGCTGTTCTCGCGAGTCCCGCTCTTCTAGCGAGATTCGATTGAGGAACGATGGAGTAAAAAGGAGAGACTCATGCCGACACCGCAACCTGGCGTCCTTGCAGCAGGAAGCGCACATGCCTATTTTCTCACGTTTGCAACTGCCGATGGCGCTGAGCGCTCGGCATGGATCAGGGCAATACGGGACATTCTCCCGACAGCGAAAGCGCTTGCGGCTCGTGAGAAACGGGGCGGGTTCATCTGCGCGTTCGGCATCGGCTCCGGCCTCTGGGACAGGGTTTCGCCGGAAAAGCGTCCTGCCGGACTTCGGCCGTTCCGTGCCATCGAAGCAAACGGGCGCGTAGCACCTGCGACGGGAGGAGATCTCCTGGTGCAGATCTCTTCCGCTCGTCATGACCTGAATCTCGATCTTGCAATGAGCCTTGCGAAACGTCTGCAGCCGGTGGCGACGGTGAGCGAGGAGATTCATGGATTCCGGTATCGCGATTCCAGGGATCTGACCGGGTTCATCGACGGCACCGAAAACCCCAAGGGGAAAGCGAGGGCGGTCGCAGCCTTGATCGGAGCAGAGGACCGGCGATTCGCGGGAGGGAGCTACCTGGTGATCCAGCGCTACATTCATGATCTTGAACGGTGGCGGCGGTTAGACGACCGGGAGCAGGAACGGATCATTGGAAGAACAAAGCGGAACAGCGTCGAGCTGTCCAAATCGAGAAAGCCGGATACGGCTCACATCAGCCGGGTGGTGATCGAGCGAAACGGAGAGGAACTGCAAATCTTGAGACAAAGCTATCCCTGGGGGACCGTCCGTGAGGCGGGGCTATACTTCGTCGCCTATACCAAGTCTCTCGACATCTACGACCTGATGCTGAGTCGCATGATGGGGGTGGCGGAGGACGGGCGGCATGACCGCCTCATGGAATTCAGTCGGGCCGTCACAGGCGCGACATTCTTCGTGCCATCCCTGGAAACGATTGCGTCACTCAAACCTTGACGGTCCTACAGAGGAGGAACGCGACACCATGGCGACATTCATCATTTCCGGTAGTCGAGGAACGGACGATCCCACCATGGCAACTCTCCCCTTCATGGCGGCGAAGACAGCGAAGGAGCAAGGACATGATGTCGTATTGTGGTTGTGGAATGAAGCGGTGACGTTGGGGCGGAAGAGCGTTGCCGACCATGTGACGGGTGTGAACCTGACTCCGCTGAAAGAACTGCTCGCTGCCGTGCAAGCGGCCGGCATTCCAATCTGGGTGTGCGGTGCCTGTGCCGTGGCCAGGCAGATCAATGCCGGAGATCTCGTCGCCGGTGCGACCATCAAGGGTATGCCGGATTACATCAAAACCGTGGCCGAGCGGGACCGAAGCGTGGCATTCTGATGCCACAGGAGTATGAACGAGGGAGGCATCGTATGGCAGCCGACGACGAAGCAATCGGGAAGTCAAAGAAACGTAAAGGTCGGCTGAATACGACGGACCTCGATGGCTTTGTGACGGATGCACAAGGCGAGGATGAGAACGGGTTGGAGATGATTCCCACGAAGGTGCCGAGGGAGGGAGATGGGTACCAGGTTCCGCGTAGCGCCTTGATCGCCCAGGGGATTGGACGTATCGGCGAGCCGGGCTATGGCTTGACCGCCGATGATCTCCGAAGGGTCAACACGAGGAAAGGGTTTCTGAAGCTCCTCGAAAACAAAGCCGTGGATATCGAGGAAGTGCGCAAGACTCTGCTGTACGAACAGGACTTACGACAGTTGCAGGTTGAATTGGTCAGGCTGCAACGGTGGGTTCAGAGCAGTGGGGAGCGCATCGCAATTTTGGTCGAAGGACGGGATGCGGCCGGGAAGGGCGGCACGATCCGCCGGTTCACCGAGCATCTGAATCCTCGCGCGATGCGGGTCGTAGCGCTGCCGAAGCCGACCGACGCAGAGCGGGGCCAGTGGTATTTCCAGCGCTATATTCACCAGCTCCCCAATAGGGGTGAAATCGTATTCTTCGACCGGAGTTGGTACAACCGCGCGGTGGTCGAACCGGTGATGGGATTCTGCACGAAGAAGGAACATCAGCGGTTCCTGCAGCAGGTTCCCGAATTTGAACACATGCTCTATGAAGATGGTGTCACCATCATCAAGTTCTGGTTCTCTATCTCCAAGGACGAACAAGCCAGGCGATTCGAAGCGAGGCGGCAGAATCCACTCAAGCAGTGGAAGCTGAGTCCGGTCGATGAGAGGGCGCAGGAGCTGTGGGACGCGTATACCCGCTGCAAAGAGGAAATGTTCAGCAAAACGCACTCGACCTTTAGTCCCTGGATCATCGTGCAGGCGAACGACAAGCAGGCAGCGAGGCTGGAAAGCCTACGCTACGTCCTGAATCTGCTGCCGTATAAGGGGAAAGAAGAAGCCAAGATCAGGCTGACGCCCGATCCGAACGTGATCGTTCGATTCCATCGCAAGATGGTGGAACTGGATTTATGATTGAACGTCCGCGGATGGATTGAATCCTTTCGAGTCTATCTGTCTCCAACGGCCAGTCGAATGTGGAGGGTGTTTCGTTGCCTGGATGGGCTGGGCGAGGACTCCTCAAACCTAGGAGGTCAGTGTGATGAGAAAGGGATTGCTAGCGGTTGTCGCGATTGCCGCGGTCGGATGTAGTGGCGTGGCCCCACAAAGAGTGGTGAGCGGGGAGCCAACAAGCCCAGCCGTCGGGTACGAGATTCATGTCCAGGCGCCTCACATGATGGCGGATGGGACGCCGGGCGGTCCATTCCATCATTACTGCAAGGGTATTTCCGACAAGATTCTTCAATGTCTCCTGTTTGAATCCACTGACCCAAAGGCGCCTCTGGTCGGCGTCGAGTATTTTGTCGCCAAAGATCTGACACGAAAGCTTCCCGCGATCCAGTGGCACCGGCATTTCCACGATCATAAAGTCGAAATCGCGACGGGCCGCGTCCAGATCCTCGATATGCCGGGTGACCAGGCCGCCAAGGTTGCGGAAGTCGCAGCAGGGACAGACGGCGTGATTTATCATCTGTGGCAACATGGGCAGGAATTTCCGGACGGCACGGTGAGTTTCCCGCAGTCCCTGGGACACAAGTTCACCGGGTTTTCCGACAAGTAAGAACAACGAGGAACAGCGATGGGCCGGTCTCTTCTGATTGCGGTGTTCGCAGCGGTGGTAGGCTCGCTTGCAGATCCGGTATTGGCCGCCGACGAGGCCGTACTCAGGCCACGAGTGCCGATCGACCAAATCGAGGAAGCCAGAACCTGGGCGAATCCGCTTCCGGCTACGGAAGAGACGATTGAGAAGGGGAAAAAGCTGTTCCATGGAAAAGCCTTTTGTGTGACCTGCCACGGAAAAGACGGCAAGGGATTCGGCGGCGACATCGAGCCTGGCACATTGAAAGGTCCCTTGCCGCGAAACTTCACCGATACGGAATGGCAGGGTGCTCGAACGGATGGGGAACTGTTCTGGATCTTGAAGAACGGCAGCAAGGGCACGGCGATGGCCCCGTTTATTCCGCTCATTCTGACCGAAGAAGAGGCCTGGCAGGTGCTGCGCTATGTGCGATCATTCGCAGCGGAAGAACAAGGAGCACGACGATGAAGTCTGGCATATGTGCATTGTTCATCATAATGCTTGTGCTTGCCGGATCTACCGTGTCCGCGGAACGGCACATGATGCAGCCGGTGGTGCCTGCCGACAAGCTGGCCGAAGCGCGTGCGCTCAAGAGCCCGTTGCCCGATTCCCCGGAGATCGTCGAAAAAGGGAAAGCGATCTATGACGGCAAAGGTACCTGTTTCAACTGTCATGGCACCGATGGGGGCGGCAACGGACCTGCGGCGGCGAAACTCAATCCGGCGCCGCGCAATTTCCGTCACCATGGATTCTGGCGCCACCGGACGGAAGGGGAACTTTTCTGGGTCATCAAGAATGGCTCGCCCGGCACGGGCATGATCGGATTCGGTCCTGTCCTCTCCGATGAGGAAATCTGGAGCGTCATCCAGTATGAACGCACGTTTGCCGGCGGACATGGACGGCGAGGGATGGGCCGTGGAGAAGGCATGGGACCCATGATGGGACCTGGCGGCAGGATGGGTGAAATGCAT
>DASUMN010000085.1:0-11229 GCA_036277675.1 Nitrospira sp.
GACCTACTGACTCTGATGGGCAGGCGCTTGTTTCGGAACAATCCGTCCTTCTTCTAAATCTTGTAGGTCGGACCATGCGGTGATGTCGGTGCGCGATGGATCGATGGCGGCCAGGTATTTCTTGAACTTCTCCGCGCTTTCGGGGGAACTCGGTCCGCGCGCCAGCAGCTTCCGATTCCATTCTTCCAATTCCATCGAGGCATGCGGCTTGGCCGCCTGCTGAAACCAAGCTGCGACTCCTTCATCGGTTGGATTGGTCTTGACGGCGGCGGTGAACTGGTCGCTGGTGAGGCCGGTAAACTCGAGCAGCCGTTCATCCATCGGGCAAGGGTAGATGTACTCTCCTTCGGTGCCGGCGAGCACGGCCCGGCATTTGTCGATCATGCGGGCCACGTGTACGTGGCCCGCAATCTTGACCTTCATGCTACGAGGGAATCCGGTTCGTAGGTCCATAGTCAGACGAGCTTGTGGTTCTTGAAGATCAGGCTCTTGACGATGACGGACCCGTTTTCGAATGAAATGATTCGTCTGGTGGCCGGGAGATCTGACGATCCGATACGAACATGGCTGTCGGTGAAGCTCTCGACGTTGTTCAGCTTCCCATCAGTCGGAGAGTAGTAGTATACGGTGTATTTCGTCGTCAGGTGCTTTCCGTCTTGGGTGACGGCGCTGTCTTCGACATTAATCGTAAATGCGAACGGTGTCATGCCTGGATGCGCCATGCTGCGATTGATCTGGGTGATCCGGCTATCCTTAATGCGATAGAACGAATTGGAACCGTGGATGACAAGTTTGGTGCCCATCGGATGGCCGTCGTCTTCCATCGTCAGGACGTATTTGCCGTCTGATTCTTCGAAGCTGCGTGGTCCACGGTGGACGGCGATCATGCCCAGTTGTTCCTGCGCCCACTTCTGGACCTCGGCGTCGCCGAGTTGGACGGACACTTCCCGCGGGCCTTTGACGATGACCGGGCCGCTTGTATCCTTGCCATTGATGTTCACGGTGAGATCGGCGGTAAAGCCGGTGAAATCCCTCTGCCACCGTGCGGTGTTCTCAAAGGCCCGACGCAATAGGTCACGGGCTTGAGGGTCGTCGGCCACGGTCGGCTGAGATGAGGCATGCTGGTTCATGGGCAGTCTCCTTTACACAGGCAGAGTGGTTATTGGTGAGGGATTATACTGCCTCTTCTCCAGTCGCTCAATGGCGGATATGATCACGTATTGAGGCTGATGCTGTGTGCTCCTTCCGGAGAGTCCGTGCTGCGACACAGGACAAACCCTCCGGGAATTGACCTGAAACAGTATATTCAAATGTCATCTTGACTCTGCTATACTCCGCACATTTTCGGATCGCTGGTGTGTTGAGGGTTGACGACCGGCGATAGGCGGAACTGAGAAAGGACGGGCATGGAACGGCGCGCTGCGTCTCACACTGAAGAAGAAGAAATGAACCAACGCCGAAAGTTGCTGAGTGCAGCGAGGCGGGGGGACACGAAAGCCATCAGCAAGTTGTTCGAGCTCTACCAGGTCCGTGTGCTCAGCGGGGAGCAGCTGGTGAAGGTGAATCGGACCATGACGTATATGGCTCCCGTTGCCCCAGCAAAAGGGGGGAAGTCTTCTGGCAAGCGGGCAAAAAATGCCAAACCCGCTCCCTCGACGCCGGCAAAACCGGTCAAGGCCAATCCGGAAAAGCAGGTGCCGGCTGTGACCGCTCCTTCCAAAAAACCCGTCAAGAAGGTTCGTCCAGCCCAGAAACCGACGCCCACACACAAGGCCAAGCGTAAGGCTAAGCACAAATAATCTGCAGCTACTGCACCACGACTTTGAGCCCTCCCCCTGCCAATTTGGCTGCGATCTCCTCCGCCTGCTCCGTGGCTCCGCTAAACACGACGGCTTCTCCTTCGTGGTCGATTCGATAGGCTAATTCGAACGCCTTGGTGGCCGTCATACCCGGAATAAATCGGCAAAAGAGATCAATAACTTCTTGGTAGGTGTGGCACTCACAATTGAAGACGACCACGCGAGACTCGAATCCGCTGCCGATGCCGGTCTTAATGTCTTCCGTGATCTCCGGAATCGTCTCGGGTGTTGAAGGCGTGGGCATGGGGCCGAATTCTAGCAGACATGTCCGGTCGAGTTAATACCTGTTTTTATCCGTTCTCTCCCGATCGATCGGCTGCTGGATCGGGATCGAGACCCGCCGGAAGAATCGACAAAGACCGGTGCGCGTGCTAGGGTTTCGCTGTGCGACGACTGTTTTCCTCTTGGCTGGACATTCTGCTGCTGTTCATTCCCGTGACGGTGGGCCTTGAACTCCTGAAGGCCGACCCTCTCCTTATTTTTGTGTCGTCGTCGGTTGCCATTATTCCGCTTGCGGGTTTGCTGGGGCGCGCCACCGAACATCTGACGGTGCACGTCGGGACTGGGATCGGCGGCTTGCTGAATGCGTCGCTGGGCAATGCGGCCGAACTGATCATCGCAATGGTTGCACTGCGCGAGGGGCTGCATGACGTGGTGAAGGCGTCGCTGACCGGGTCGATTATCGGGAATATTTTGCTTGTGTTAGGCGCCTCGATGATCGCCGGTGGCGTCAAATACGAGCGGCAACGGTTCAACCTGACGGCAGCCGGGATGGGAGCCAGTTTGTTGCTCTTGGCGGCCGTCGGCCTCATCATTCCGGCACTCTTCCATTTCACCGCACCCGATCGAGGTTCGCAAGCCGAGCACAATCTGAGTCTGGATATTGCGATCGTGCTCTTTCTGATCTACGGCTTGAGCTTGGCCTTTTCATTGAAGACACACCGGCATCTCCTTTCGGGCGGTGAGCATGACGCGCACGACATCGGAGAAACGCCGTGGAGCTACCGGTTTTCATTGTCCGTCCTTACGGTGGTGGCGATTCTCATTGGTGTGATGAGTGAAATGCTGGTGGGAGCCATCGAGCCGGCCGCCCACACGCTGGGGCTGACACAGGTATTTGTGGGTGTGATTTTAGTGGCGCTGGTGGGAAATGCCGCGGAACATTCGACGGCGGTGCTGATGGCCATGAAGAATAAGATGGATCTGGCGCTCGGGATCGCCGTCGGGTCGAGCATACAGATCGCACTGCTGGTCGCGCCGCTGCTGGTCTTCGCGAGTTATGGATTCGGGGCCCCGCTGGATTTGATCTTTACCCCATTTGAGGTAGCGGCCGTCACGATGTCGGTGCTGATTGTAGGATTTGTCTCGATGGACGGGGAGTCGCACTGGCTGGAAGGTGTGATGCTGGTCGGCGTCTATATGATGCTGGCGATCGCGTTTTATTTTCTGCCGGCATAGGGGCTGTCAGCCGTCATGCTGTCGGATGATTGCTACATCTTGTCCATATCGATCACTTCCGTCGCGTCCCACAGGTTTTTCGACTCCGCATCGGCCAAGTCTTTTTCCCGATCTGCCTCGGTTTCTTCCCCAAACGCCTCCGGCGGTGTATTCGTGTGAGCCTGTTCTGCTGATTGGTTCAGCCTGCGGCGCTTCTTCGAGGGATCCATGTTCACCGGCATCGCGCGTTCTCCTATCCGGTTCATCGTGTCTTTCCGGATCGCAGGGCTTGTCAGTCCAGCCGAATGCCCATTCTGTCAGGGCTAATATAATTCTTGGGCGACCGAGTCCGCAAACCGCCTGCCTTGTGCCGTCAGGCGAATATGGTCATCGGTGCATTCGATCATCCCGTGGCGACTGAGCTGGACAAGGGCCTGGTGCTGCGGCATGTCGGGGCGAATAAGATGCCGGGGTACTCCTTCCATCCGGCGAAGGCCAAACACCAGCGCGTCTCGTTGCTGCTCGGTATCCGAGAGGGCGATGCGCTCAGCGATCGGCAAGCAGCCTGTGTTCAGGCTCTCCGTATAGGCCGTAAGATCAGGGACCGTTCCGAAACGGATGCCGTTGACATACGATTGGGCGCTGGGGCCGAGTCCGAGATAGTCGCCATCGGTCCAATAGAGCAGATTATGGCGGCAGGAGAAGCCTGGCTTGGCATAGTTCGAAATCTCATACCGATCGAATCCTGATTCTTTCAACATGCTCTCCGCTGCTGATTCCATGTCGATCTGAAGCGTCTCGTCAGGCCTTGGGACCAAATTCCTGGCGATATCCTCGGCGAGTTTTGTGCCGTCTTCAATGGTCAAGGCGTAACAGGACACGTGTGTCGGTTCGAGCGCAAGCAGCGATTGCACAGTCTCAGTCCACGAAGCCAGCGATTGACTTGGCAGCCCATACATCAGATCCAGGTTGATATTGGAGAAGCCGGCGGCACGTGCGGCTTGGACGGCGGCCTCCGTATCCTGAACTCGTCCGGGTCGGCCGATCCGGAGAAAGTCATTCTCGTTCATGGATTCGGCGCCGAAACTGATGCGATTGAATCCGGCATCGGCCAAGATGTTGAGGTCCGAGCGACTCACGGTCGACGGATGGGCTTCCAGCGTGATTTCCACTGATGATTCCGTCGGCCAAGTCCTTCGGATCAACTGCAGCAGCGACACCAAGTGCGCGGTTGGAAGGGCCGTCGGCGTCCCGCCGCCGAAATAGATGCTGCGCAATGCGCGATGCCCCACCAACCCGTCCTGCCGATAGAGAGTGATTTCTTGTGCGAGCGCCGTGCGGAAGGACCGCATCCGCTCGGGTCTGGCGACTTCGAGATAGAACGCGCAAAAGTGACAGCGTTGTTTGCAGAACGGAATATGGACATAGAGACCGATGTCGCGGTGCAGCTGCGTGGCCATGGTTAGATGGAGTAGGACTGGGATGTTGAAAAGTCTCGTTCCAAGACGACTTCGATTTCATCTTCAGGCGATTTGCCGCGATTGCGCGTGTGCACGGTCCAATGCGGCGCCCTCCGCAGTGACTCGAATACGGCCTTGATCAGTTCCGGTTTCATGCGGGCTTCCCAGGCGCGCAGCCAGGCATGGTGGTCGTCGTCGCCCTCGTAGTCGTCCGGGAATCGCGCCTCCAGGCTGAATCGCAGGGTGAAGGTTTTGTCTTCTTGATACATAGAAGTCCTCTCGTTGCGATCCGGCGGGCGCAACTTTATAATGAGCCGTCACCAAGGAGTATTGCCATGCCTATCTTCGAATATGTCTGTCGGGAATGCAATCATCGTTTCGAGCTGTTGATCCAGGGATCGGCGGAAGCGGCCTGTCCCCAATGTCAAACCACCAAACTCGACAAGCAGTTCTCCGCCTTCGGCGTCGGAGCGACAGCCAGTTGGGCGTCGGCTGGCGGTCCGGGGGCCTGCGGCAGTTGCGGGGATCCTCGTGGCCCAGGTTCCTGCTCGATGAACTAACCCGCGCATGGGGACGTCAGACGAACAGGCCCTGGCCCGCGCGATCGCAGCCATCTCTCACTCCGATCCTCTGATCAAGCTGCTGCAGCAGGTCCGGCTCGGTCGGATGAAACCCACTGATGCGGGCTTGCGGGCAATCACGGAATCCTGGCTGGGCGCCTATGAAAAGGCGTTGGCAACGGATGGGCTCACACGATCTGGTCTATGTCGGCTCGATCCCACCCCTCGACTCGCCGTGCTCGTCGATGCCGGTGTGCTCACGAGCGAGCATCCGGGAGTGACGGCACTCAAGACAGCCTATGAGCGGGCAGTTGCCCATACCGAATCTGAATAGGCAGTCTCCGCCCTTGATCTTCCTTTTGGGGCTACTGAGTGTATGGGGTATTCCTACGGGTGTATACGCGCAGGATGCCTCTGGCACCGCTCCCCTATGGACGATTCCCCTGGCACAGATCGGCACAAGGCTGTCACCCGATACACTGTTGTTGATGGCTCCCAACGTGATCGAAGAGTTTCTGTCCGAGTTGGATGGCACCCCTCCCGACTGGGCCAAGGTCTACGGCCATGGCCGTCACGATCCGGATCACGACGAGCGACTCTTCAATCTAAACCGAGAACGGGATGCGGCGCGCGACGGCAAGCCGGCGTTGAGTCGCCGTGTCGCCTTTGTGTGGCCGGGAGAATTATCGCGGTTCGATCCGGAGAGCCGGGGCTATGCGGTATCCATCGGACCCGAGTTCAATCAGACCAGGTGGGGTATCGTGAGGTTCAAACCGGAAGACCTGCCTCCCAATCTCCGAGCCAGGCCAAACAAGAAACTCGCCGCTCAGATTGCCCGCCGTATGGCCAAAGGGGAAAAAGTCGAAGTGACGGTTGTTCTGGCCGGCACCGTGATTCCCACGGAATCCATCGTCTATGACTTTTCACATGATGAAGAAGGGCTCGGCATGATCATGCCGGTCGTTCGGATCGAACAGGTGGCCTATCTGCTCAAGTGAGTGCTGGTATCTGCGAAAACCTAAGGGTCTGGTTGGACCTTCGGCCTTCTTGGTTCGCAGTGGTGTGTCTCAGGGGATCTGCCTGTTCAGGCCGAAAGGGGATGCGACTTTTGTCGCGCCCTGTTAAAATGCGCCCCAGTGCTGCCATGACCGCCCCAACTCTGATTCTTCCCGAACGATCCCGCGCCATTGCTGCCGATCTTCGAGCCAAACTCGGATCAGAAAGAGTGAAGGACGATCCCCCGACGCTCACGGCCTATGCGGTCGATGCCAGTATTTACCGCATGGAACCGAAGGCTGTTGTGCTTGCCGAATCGGAAGAAGACATTGCGACCACGGTCCGGTATGCTGCGGCAAATGGTATCCCGCTGACGCCGCGAGCCGCCGGCACGAATCTCACCGGTTCTGCTATTGGATCTGGAATCATCCTGGACATCTCGCGGTTAAATCGAATACTTGAAGTAAATCGTGAAGAGCGATGGGCTCGGATTCAACCGGGGATTGTACTTGCAGAATTGAACAAACAATTGGCCCGCGATGGCTTGCTGTTCGGTCCCGACCCCTCCAGCGGCGATATGTGCAAGCTCGGCGGCATGCTGGCAAACAACTCGTCCGGGCCGCATACATTGCGCTATGGCGCGGTCAAAGACAACGTGCTCAGCCTTCGCACCTGTTTGGTGTCCGGAACTTGGCTGGACGCACAAGCCTACGGACTGAATGATCCGGCCTTCGAGCGATTGCTGACGGCAATTCCGGCACTGCGGGAGGTTTTCGTGTTGGTGCAAGCGCATGCGGACATGATTCGCGCGAAGAAGCCGACTGTCAGCAAGAATAGTTGTGGGTACAATCTCTTTGGTTTGGCCGATGGCCTAGCGGAAGGGCTGTTCGATCTGCCCAAATTGTTGGTCGGCAGCGAGGGAACTCTGGGGGTCGTCAGCGAGGCGACCGTGAATCTTGTAGATAAGCCGAAGGCGACATTGACCGCGCTGATTCATTTTCGCCATCTTCAAGAAGTGGGCGAGGCGGTGCCGCGATTGCTTGAATTGGAACCGAGCGCCTTGGAGGTCATGGATGCCAATACGCTTGACCTGATCGGGCGCGCGAAGCACGGCGTGCCCGCCGACGCGGCGGCGACATTACTGATTGAATTGGATGCGGATACCCTCGATGTCGATCTGCACGAACGGGCCGAGAGCATGGCGGCTGCCTGTCGCCCGTTCAAGCTGGCCTCGGAGTTGACCTTGGCTTTCGATGTGGACCGGCGGGAACAACTCTGGAAAGCGCGCAAAGCTCTGTACCCTACATTGTATCGGTACGATCCTCGGAAGAAACCGATCAACTTTGTGGATGATGTCGTCGTTCGCGCCGAGCGCATCAGCGAGCTGATCCATTATCTGGAAACATTCTTTGAAGGACAGCGGGTGCCGGTGGCGATCTTCGGCCATATCGGGAATGGAAATGCCCATATTGTTCCGCTCTTGAATGTGAATGACCGTAATGATTTCGATAAAATGGTTCAAGGATATCATGAGATTCATTCGGCGGTGCTCGACCGTTTCGGCGGATCGATTTGCGGAGAACATGGTGACGGCCGAATCAGAGCCGAGTATGTGAGAAAAATGTTCGGCGAGGACCTGTACGGTCTCTTTGTGCAAGTGAAACAGGCCTTCGATCCCGGCAACATTCTCAATCCGGGAATCAAGATCAGCGACCGGCCGTTTACCGACCACATCGACTACACCAGACTGTCTAAATCGTGCGCCACATGCGCCAAGTGCAACTCCGTTTGTCCCGTCTACGATGTCTTCCAATCCGAGGATATGAGTTCGCGCGGCTGGTTCGAGATTGTGACGTCGAACGATTACAGCTATCTGAACTCGAAACGTGTGGTGGAAGCCTGCCTGAATTGCAAATCCTGCCGGACCGTCTGTCCGGCCGGTGTGGACGTGTCCGATCTCATTTTGAAAAAACGTGCGGAACATCCAAATCGGCTGGCGGGCTGGATCTTCCGATTCCAAGCAGGAGGAGCCCCATTCGATTCTCTGCTCCGCTGGTTGGGGGAAACGCAACCGCTGTGGGATCGTCCATTCGTGCGGCGGCTCATTGAATGGGCGACGAAGCCGATCATGCGGCGGCTGGCTCCTACGGCACGGTTGCCCCACGAGCTGGCCTTACCAAGATTCGCGGCCAAACAGCTGAGAGAACGCCATGCGGACCTGATTCCAGCCGAGTCGGGCTCACCCCGATCGAATGAAGTTGCCTATTTCCATGGGTGCGCGGCAAACTATCTCGACGACGGAGTCGGTGATGCGGTGATCGGCGTTCTGCGAAAACATGGTGTAGAACCGGCCCTGCCGCCGCAACGTTGTTCCGGGACGCCGATTCAAACCTATGGGCACATGGATCTCGTGCGCGAGGGAGCGCGGTTCAATCTCAACTCGTTGGCGCGATATGACACAGTCGTGACTGGTTGTGCTTCCTGTACGCTGATGCTCAAGGACTATCCGGCGCTGTTTGTGGACGGCGAGGAGCGCCGCCAGGCGGAACAGCTGGCGAAGAAGGTCGTGCATGTCACCGAGTTCGTCGCGAATGCTCCTCGGATTCCGCCAATGGCGCAATCAACAGGCGCGACGAAACGGGTGACCTACCATTCCTCCTGTCACCTGCGGGCCGCCGGTGTGACCAAGGAGCCACGGAAGCTCTTGGCCTCGTTGCCAGGCGTCAATTTTACCGAGATGCCCGACGCCGATCGCTGCGCAGGCGGTGCCGGAACGTTCATCGTCAAGGACTACGACACGTCGCAGAAAATCTTTGCGCGCAAGGCCCGGGCGATTGAACAGGCCGGCGCAGATGTCGTGGCGACGAGTTGTCCCGCGTGCATGATCCGCCTGAAAAATGGGCTACCAGAAAGAGTCGAAGTGAAACATGTCGCGCAGATGCTGCATGAGGCCTATGAGGCAGCAGAGAAAAGCTAATGGCGAATCGCATATGGCACGAACAAGGAGAAATCCGGTGATGTCAGCCTTCCGCCTTGAATTCTTGCCATCAGCCATATGCTATCAGCTCTTGAAGATTGAGGGCCTATGGTAACCGTGCTGGTGCTGGGCAACATCTTGCGCGATGCGGTGGGGGGCAGCGAAATCGACGTCGAGGTGTCTGGCCCTACGACGGTGAAGAAACTCGTCGAGACGAACCAGGCAGAACTTGGGGCGCTTCTGCCGTTCATTGCCGGACGTGAAACCTTGATCACGATCAATAAGCGGATTGGATCGGACGATTCGCCGGTGTGCGATGGCGACACCGTGAAGTTTGTCTATCAATCCCGGGCCTCCTATGATGGCACGCGCGACATTCCGGTGTGACCGTGCCGCACGATGATGACCAGAAGGCTCGGAAGGCTCGTGCCGGAGCTCGGCGGCTCATCGAGCAGACGCCGATCGCCTTAGCTGGGTTGGGGGTAATCACCGGGCTGGCCTATCTCGCCGGATCCTTTTACACCAGAGCCTACTTTGCCGAATTCGGCGCCTCATGGATTTTGGACGAGGTTCCGGCGGCAATCTACTTCAGCCAAAGCTGGATTCCGCTGCTGCTGATTCTCTTCTTCGTCTATTTAGCCACGACGAATCTCGGGTTGATCGACAGTCCGAGCCATCTGACGGCGAGTACTAAATTCAAGATTTCAGTTATCGTAGTCCAATACGGCTCGTGGCTCTTCATTCTGCTCTTAGTGGTAATCCCGTTGCTGAGTCTTGCCGGTGCCACCTTCGCCGCTATCGTGTTGTCGGTCATTTCCGTGGTGGTCCTCCTATGGTTGCTGGCTTCCGCGCTCGAACTGTTGGTCGTCCGGCTCATCACGGAAGACCTACAGTTGGATCTGACAATGGCCCGTATCGCCTGTGTCCTGGTTGCCGTCGGCTTGTATGTCATCCCGGCCCAATTGGGGATGAATCGGGCACGAGCGGATAAACACACGCCCTCCTCTTTGCTCACGGTGTACCTGCACGGGAATACCGAAAAGGAGTACAAGCTGCTGTTTTCAGCCGATGAGCGGCTGTATGTATTTCCGGCCAAATTCGAAGGGGACTATCCGTCCGTCGAAGGTATAACGGCAGCCGATGTGAGTTTCCTGCCGCTTGAGAAGTAATCGGATTGGTGTTCAGTGTCGTGACCGTTTGGATTTCGCCGTGGGCGGTGCCGTGAGCGGATCGTCCGGCCAATGGTGCTTGGGATAGCGGCCGCGCAGTTCTTTGCGCACGTCGTGGTAGGAGCCTGTCCAAAATCCAGCCAGATCTTGCGTGACCTGCACCGGGCGTTTAGCCGGCGAGAGCAGATGCAACAGCAGTGGAACCTTTCCGCCGGCGACCCGGGGCGTCTCTTTACAACCGAACATTTCTTGCAACCGCACGGCCAACACAGGCAGATCGGCCGTGGCGTAGTCGATCCGAATGTTCGATCCGCTTGGTACGGTGAGATGGGTCGGAGCGAGGCGGTCCAGGTCTCGTCTCTGCTCCCAGGTGAGAAGCGATTGGAGGGGCTGTGTCAGATCCACTCGCTGGACGCGCTCAAGGGTCGTCATCCCATGCTGAGCGGTGTTGAGCCACCGCTCAAGGGAGTGGAGCAAGGCTGCATCAGACAGGTCAGGCCATGATGAATCAGGGCCTTCAAGACGTCTGAGAAAACCAACTCTCGCGCGCCATTGCCGCAATTCCGGTGTCCAGGCTAGTGAGTCCACACCGGCTCGGCGCACGCCGTCCAAGAGCGCTTCGATGATCAAAGCGGGAGGTGGTTGTGATAACGCCTGTTCGGACAGCACCAGCGTGCCGAGACGGCGTTGCCGTGATGCGCGAACTGAGGCAGTCTGCTCGTCCCAGACGACCGCTTCGGCCGTGATAATCTGGTTTCCGTACAGATTCTC
>DASUMN010000086.1:0-10500 GCA_036277675.1 Nitrospira sp.
AGTCATTATCGACAATTATCCTGAGCAGGCGGTGGAGGAGTTGGACGCCGTCAACAATCCGGAAGATCCGTCGGCAGGCATGAGAAAAGTTCCGTTTTCCCACACGCTCTATATCGAGCAAGACGATTTTCGGGAAGACCCGCCCAAGCAGTTCTTCCGCCTGGCGCCGGGCCGGGAAGTCCGGCTGCGTTATGCGTATATCATCAAGTGCGTGGGGGTCGTGAAAGATCCGCAGACCGGCGCGATTACCGAACTCCATTGTACCTACGACCCGGAAACCAAGAGTGGGGCATCTCAGGAACAGCGTAAAGTGAAGGCCACGATTCACTGGGTGTCCGCGCCCCATGCGGTTCCCGCGGAAGTGCGCCTATACAACCCCCTGCTGACGACCGACCCGTCTAAAATCCCGGCCAACCAGGATTGGACCACCTACCTCAACTCCCAATCCCTCGAGCGCCTCACCGACTGCGTGGTGGAGCCAGGCCTCCGGAGAGTCCAGCCGGGCACACGCGTTCAGTTTGAGCGGCAAGGATACTTCTGTGTGGACCCGGAGTCCTCGACACAGACACCGGTCTTCAACCGCACCGTGTCGCTCAAGGATGCCTGGGCCAAGATCGAAAAATCCCAACCGCCTCGTTGACGACTTACTGGGGAGGTACCGAATGCTCGCGACCAAAGGCTACGCCGCATTGACCGCAAAAGCCGCCTTGCAGCCGTTCGCATTTGAACGGCGAGAGGTCGGCGACCATGATGTCCGTATCGAGATCACGCACTGTGGCATTTGCCATTCGGATATTCACCAAGCCCGCAATGAATGGGGCATCTCCCTGTTTCCGATGGTGCCGGGACATGAGATCATCGGAACGGTCGCGCAAGTCGGCACGGCAGTGACCGCCTTTAAGGTCGGTGATCGCGCCGGTGTCGGCTGCTTCGTGGATTCCTGCCGAACTTGTACGGCCTGCCGCGAAGGCCTGGAGCAGTACTGCGACGGCGGCACGCTCTGGACCTACAGCGGACAGGACAAGGCAGGCCGGGTCACGCAAGGCGGCTACTCAACCCAAATTGTGGTGGATGAGAACTATGTCTTGCGCATCCCCTCGGCACTCTCACCGGCCGGAGCCGCACCGCTCCTCTGTGCCGGGATTACGACGTATTCCCCCCTGCGCCAATGGGGGGTGGGGAAGTATCACAAACTGGCCGTCGTCGGCCTCGGCGGGCTCGGCCACATGGCGGTGAAAATCGCCAAGGCGATGGGAACCGAGGTCACGGTGTTGAGCACATCAGAAAATAAACGGGAGGATGCGAAACGCTTGGGGGCCGCGAATTTCGCGGTCACGTCACACCCTGAGACCTTGAGCAAACTCCAAGGCTACTTCCACTTTATTCTCGATACCGTCTCCGCTCCGCATGATTACAATACCTATTTGAACCTCCTCAAGACGGACGGCACCATGATCCTCGTGGGCGCGCCCGAAACGCCGACCCCCGTAGAGGCATTCTCGCTCATTTTCAAGCGGCGGCGTCTGGCCGGTTCCCTCATCGGCGGCATTAAAGAAACCCAACAGATGCTCGACTTCTGCGCCACGCACAAGATCGAATCCGACGTCGAAGTGATTCCGATCCAGCAGGTCAACGAAGCCTACGAGCGTGTCCTCAAGAGCGACGTGCGGTACCGGTTCGTGATCGACATGGCTTCGCTGAAGTAATCACGCTTAAGAATCCATTCGCTTACTCCGCAGACAATCGACAAAGCGTGGAACGGTCAATGGCTGCATCTACGACGACGAGTTCGCTGAAGACAACTGTCATGGCGACTCCCAAAGCCTTCGCACGGGAACTGCGAACAGGCCATCGCGGAAATCGACACACGCACTGCCGTCATAAAGAACGACGCCTGCAACGAAGCGCTCTCGGGCGGCATCGCGTAGCTTGCGAAGCCCTCGGAAGTCGGCTTCGCCCACCGTTGCGCCGGCCTTTACCTCAACACCGGCTACGGCCGAGTGGCCCTGCTCCATGACGATGTCGACCTCGAAGTCGTCGCGGTCGCGGAAGTGAAAGAAGCTGAGCGGTTCCGATCGCCAGCTTGCCTGGCGCCGCAGCTCCTGAAACACAAACGTCTCTAACAGGGAGCCAAACACTTGCCGGTCCCTATTGAGCCCCACAGTGTCAACCCCCAACAGCGAACAGGCGACACCCGTGTCGCCCACATGGAGCTTGGGCCTCTTTACCAGTCGGCTCAGCCGGTTCGTATGCCACGACGGCAACCGTTCTAACAGGAATACGCGTTCTAGCAACGTCACGTACTCGTGGATGGTCTGGCGGGTCAATTCGAAGGGGGCCGAGAGATCCGCGACATTAACGAGCCGCGAGGTCTGGGCTGCTGTCAGTGCAAGCAGTTTCGGCAGCGCGTCGAGTGAATGGATGCGTGTCAGATCCCGTACGTCTCGCTGAATCTGCGTTTCGACGTAATCGCGATACCAGGCACGCCGGCGCGCGGGGGCCCGCCGCGCCAGGGCAGAGGGATACCCACCAGTTACGATGCGCTCGGCAAGGTTCGCACCGAGACGCTCGGCGATTCCAGTCTTGAATTCGCCGCGAAACAGCGTGTCGATGAAGCGCGGCCGCCGGTTCCCAATCTCGCATTGCGCGAGCGGATGAAGCTGTAGAATACCCATGCGCCCGGCGAGTGAATCGGCAAGGTTTGGAACGAACAAGACGTTAGCAGAGCCGGTAAGGATGAAGCGGCCCGGGGTTCGGCGATGGTCGATGACGGCCTTGAGCGACGTGAAGATCTCCGGGACCCGTTGCACCTCGTCGAGGATGGTCTTTGCAGGGAGACCGTCCACGAAGCCGACCGGATCGCTCTTGGCCGCGATGCGCATGGCCTCGTCGTCGAACGACACGTAGTGGTACCCACATGGCTCGCCGACCGCGCGCGCCAGCGTCGTCTTGCCACTCTGGCGCGGCCCGTGGATCAGTACGGCCGGAGTATCACCGAGGGCCTCGCGCAGGCGGGGTGCGAGATAGCGTGGGAATTGTGTGGCGGCTCTGGGCACAGATGATAGTAGGTCCAACGGGCGGCTGAATGCAAGTCTTGAGGTCGGCTGAACGCTAAAATTTGTGTCGGCTATTCGCTAGTTTCCACTGGCCCGTGCAGCACTTGGCAGCCCGGTGCTTCCAGCCAGGCAAGCGCGGCCTCTTCGACGACGGATTCGGTAAAGCTGAGCATGAACAACTCAGTAGTCGAACACTCCAAACTCGCGACGCGGTACGATTGGCCGCATTGTGAGTGAAGACGAATACATCACGTATTGGGCCGGAAGCTTGCCCGTTTCGCCGCGAGAAATCACGCGGTACGAATGAGGTACGGGCGTGCATCTTGTTCGAAATACAGGGTACGAATACAAGTCCCTGATGTATTTAGTGGATTACGGGGTAAGGAAAGTGGCTGGGGGACTAGGAATCGAACCTAGGTAGCCGGCTCCAAAGGCCGGCGTCCTACCGCTAGACGATCCCCCAGCGCGGTACGAAACTGAACCCCTGACGGTAAGGGCTGGGAAAGATTGGCTGGGGGACTAGGAATCGAACCTAGGTAGTCAGATCCAGAGACTGACGTCCTACCGCTAGACGATCCCCCAACCGGCGTTCAACGTAATATACGACGGCTGCGCGCGTCAAGACGGACCGGCTTTCGCGCGTTCGATCCCCTGCCGCAGTCGGATGAGGGTGCGTTCTCGCCCCAAGACCTCCATGACTTCAAAGAGACCTGGGCTCGCGGTCCGGCCGGTGAGCGCGACTCGGACCGGCTGAGCCAGTTGGCCCATTTTGATTCCTTCTTCCTCAACCAGTTTTTTGAAACTCTCTTCCCATGTCGGCTTGGAATAATCGGGGAAGGCTTCGAACCGAGCCAGGAGTTTCTGAAGAATCGGCGCCATCGCCGGTGTGAGAAATTTCCTGGCTGCTTCTTCGTCATAGGTCACTGCCTGGCCGAAATACGGCTTGACCCACTCGACCATCTCAACCAGCGTCTTGGTCCGTTCCTTGACCAACATAACAAGCTGAGCAAGCCACTCGGCGGTCACGTTTCGAGCTTCGTCCCCCAAACCGGCCTGTTCCAGTAAGGGCGCCAGCGCCTCGGCTACCTGGCCGGGCGGACTGGTCTTGATGTACTCCGCATTCATCCACAACAATTTGTCGGGATTGAAGACGGCTGCCGACGTTTGCACATGTTTCCAGGAAAACTTGTCGATCAATTCCTGTCTTGAGAAGAGCTCCTGATCGCCGTGGGACCAGCCGAGCCTGACCAGGTAATTCACCATCGCCTCCGGCAGATACCCCATGTCTTTGTAGGCCATGATCGACGTGGCACCGTGGCGCTTCGAAAGCCGGGTTTTGTCCGATCCGAGGATCATCGGCAAATGCCCAAAGCGCGGGATAGGGAATCCCAGGGCCTGGAAAATCGACACCTGCCGTGGTGTGTTAGTGAGATGGTCATCCCCCCGGACGACGTGGGTGATCTGCATCAGCGCGTCATCGATCACCACGGAAAAATTGTACGTGGGATAGCCGTTGGACCGGAGAATGATGAGGTCGTCCAGCACGGTATTGTCGAAGACGATCCGGCCCTTGATCAGATCGTCGACCACAGTCTGTCCTTCTTGCGGCGCTTTGAAGCGAAGCGCTGCGTCTCCGGTCGGCGTCGTGATCCCACGGTGACGGCACCGGCCGTCATAGCGGGGTGAGAGTCCTTTGGCCTCGGCTTCTTTTCGCCGGGCCTCCAACTCCTCCGCTTTGCACACACACCAATACGCCTGACCCTGTTCGAGCAACTTGAGCGCATGACTTCGATACAGATCCATCCGTTCGGTCTGCCGGAAAGGGCCCTCGTCCCAGTCGAGTCCGACCCATCTCATCCCTTCGATGATCGCGTGAATCGATTCGTCGGTCGAACGGCTCTGGTCCGTGTCCTCAATGCGGAGGATGAAGTTCCCGTGCTGTTGGCGTGCGAACAGCCAGTTGAACAGAGCTGTACGGACACCTCCGATGTGGAGAAACCCGGTTGGACTCGGAGCAAATCGAACACGAACTTGGGTCATGATAAACCTGGATGAATGATGGTTTTCGCAGGCATCTCTATAGCATGCACGGAAAAGTGTTGTACAGAATGGCCGTGACCTGGCTCTTTCTTCCAGGCCGCACTTCTGCTATGAAGTCGCGAATAGGAAGAGAGATGGCGGAACCGACACAGACGGCCAAGGTGCTTTCCGTTACCGATCTCACTCCCAACGTGCGCCAACTAATCGCCCTTCCGAAAACCCAGAAGCTCTCCTTCCAGCCGGGCCAATGGGTCTCATTGAAATTACCGGTCGGAGCGAAACCGCCGCTCAACCGTGCCTATTCCTTGGCCACTCCGGAATCGCCTTCCGGCGAATTGACCCTGGTCTTTGACCGAGTCCCGCAGGGAACAGGGTCGGAGTACCTCTACGGGTTGAGGGCCGGGGACGATCTGTCTTTGTCAGGGCCCTACGGCAGTTTCGTGCTGCCCAAACCACTCGATCGGGAATTGCTGTTCATCACACACTACACCGGTCTGGTCCCAGTCAGGTGTATGGTGAAAGCCTTGTATGCCCACCGTGACGCTCCTCCGGTTCTTGTGATTGCGGTCGGCCCGGCTGAGGATGAATTGGTCTATCATTACGAATTCTTATCGCTGGCGATGACCCGCGCCTCGTTCCGTTACTTCCCCCTCGTGGCATCCAGCGAGGAGGCGGCCGTGGCATTGACGGTGAGCATGTTGCGCCCGCTCATTGACGGCAAACCCAAAGTCATCCCGCTGCTCTGCGGCACAAAGGGTTTTGTGAGGCCGCTGCGGAGTTATTTCATTGAAGCCGGATATGACAGGAAGGAGGTCAAGACTGAGACGTACGACTAAAAATTGTTATTCGTGAATTGTTAACCGTTGATCGTGCGGTTTTCCTCTTGCGTTTAACGAATACCGCAACGACGGATGCGGGCGAATCAGTGCCCTTCCCTGACGAGGTTCTTATTGACGGCTGGGATCTCGACGACGATGTCTTTCGTGCCATTGGGCACACATTGGCAGCCGAGTCGTGATTGCAACGTGGTCATCGGCGCTTCATCAAGCTGATCGAACTCGTCATCGGTACCTTCGTTGCAGCTCTCCAGTCCTTGTTTGACCACCACATGACAGGTCGAGCAGGCACAGACTCCTCCGCAGACGTGCTCCAAATCCACCCCGTTTCCCATCGCGATATCCAGCAGACTCCCGGGAAGGCCTGTTTCACCATAAGGAATACTGGCCGGATCGACAGTGACTTTGGTAGTCGCGCCGTCCGGCTGAATATATGTCACGGTAAATTTGGTCTTGGGAAGCTCGTAGTCGGCTTTTTCAATATAAGGATTTGTCCCGCCCATCCGGTTATTCCTTTCTTTTCAACCTAACCAGCTCTATGTTGACAGCCTTGAAACCTGCGTGATATTGTTTACTCCGACCAAAGTGATCGGAGATCATTATAGTCTCCGATAGAATGGATCGGCAATAGACATGTTGAAGATCTCAAAAAAAGCCGACTACGCGCTCATGGCGCTCCAGCACATTGCCTCCGTTCAATTCGGCGATGTGACGCCGGGCCGCGTCATCAATACGAAGGAGATCGCCGAGGAGTACCATATTCCATTGGAACTGCTGGCGAAGGTACTCCAAGCCCTGTCCAAGAACGGCCTGATTGAGAGTCACAACGGTCCCAAGGGCGGATACCTGCTCGCCCGGAGCGCGGGACAGATCACGATTGCGCAGATCCTTGAAAGCATCGAAGGCCCGTTGGGACTCACCGACTGCTCGCATGAAAAAGACGGTGAATTTTGTATGCAACGGGAGCATTGCAATATCCGCACACCGTTGCTCAAAGTGCAAGACAGCATCTATCAACTGCTCAACAGCATGACCCTGCACGATATGATGGGCGGCACGCCGCTGATTACCATTCAGTCGCCCTCAGCACAAGGAGTCGACCGATGAAGCTTCCGATTTTCCTCGACAACCATTCGACCACCCCGATGGATCCGCGAGTGCTGGACGCCATGCTCCCCTATTTCGTCGAAAAATTCGGCAACTCCGCCAGCCGCAACCACGCCTTCGGCTGGGCGGCGGAAGAAGCCGTGGAGCAGGCCCGCAAACAGATCGCCAAACTGATCAACGCCGACTCGAAAGAAATCGTCTTCACCAGCGGGGCCACGGAATCGGACAACCTGGCCATAAAGGGCGTGCTGGAGATGTACAAGGAAAAAGGCACGCACATCATTACGTCGTCCACGGAACATCGTGCCGTGCTCGATACGGCCAAGTCACTCGAAGCCAAGGGACTGGCGACGGTCACTTATCTGCCAGTCGACAAATACGGCAAGGTCAATCCCGACGACGTGCGTAACGCGATCACGGACAAGACCATCTTGATTTCCGTGATGCTGGCCAACAACGAAATCGGCACGATCAATCCGGTCCAGGAGATCGGCAAAATCGCCAAGGCGAAAGGCATCCTGTTCCACTGCGATGCGACGCAAGGCGTCGGCAAGATTCCCGTCGACGTGCAGGCCATGGGCATCGACCTTATGTCGTTTTCGGCCCACAAGATCTACGGCCCCAAAGGAGTGGGCGCTCTCTATGTGCGGAAGAAGAGTCCCCGTGTCCGGCTCGTCGCCCAAATGGACGGCGGCGGGCATGAACGCGGCATGCGCTCCGGCACCTTGCCGGTGCCGTTGATCGTCGGATTCGGCAAGGCCTGCGAACTGTGCGAACAGGAAATGGCAACGGAAACAGCGCGTCTCACAGCCATGCGCAACCGGCTCCAAGCCGCCATCATGGAGGGATTGGAAGAAAGCTACCTGAACGGCCACCCCACCAACCGGCTGCCGGGCAATCTCAACATCTCCTTTGCCTATGTCGAAGGCGAATCGTTGCTGATGGGCATGAAAGACATCGCGCTCTCATCCGGATCGGCCTGCACCTCGGCCACACTGGAACCGTCGTATGTCTTACGCGCACTCGGCGTTGGAGTGGAACTTGCCCACTCGTCGATCCGCTTCGGCCTGGGCCGGTTCAACACCGAGGAAGAGATTGACTATACGATCAAGAAGGTTATTGAGATCGTGACCAAACTGCGGGACATGTCTCCGCTCTATGAGATGGCCAAAGAAGGCGTCGATTTGAAGTCGGTTCAATGGGCAGCCCACTGAACAGACAAGACGCGATGGATAGACAAGGAGGACGTCATGGCATACAGCGATAAAGTCGTCGATCATTTCAACAACCCCCGCAACATGGGGAGTTTCAAAAAGGACGAAGACGGCGTCGGCACCGGCATGGTCGGCGCGCCGGAATGCGGCGACGTGATGAAGCTGCAGATCAAGGTACAGAACGATACGATCGTGGACGCCAAGTTCAAAACCTTCGGCTGCGGATCCGCCATCGCCAGTTCCAGCTTGGCCACCGAATGGCTTAAAGGCAAAACGATCGAGGAGGCCCAGAAGATCAAGAATACGGACATCGTGCAGGAGTTGAATCTCCCGCCGGTGAAGATCCACTGTTCTGTGCTGGCGGAAGACGCCATCAAGGCCGCGCTGGCCGACTATCAGAAGAAGGCGGGCGACAAGACGGAAGCGGCCACCTAACGAACCGCCGCAGCGGAAGGAGCATGCCCATGAGTACATCGGACACGACGACACCCGTGCCGGTCATCACACTGACAGATGCCGCCTTGAAAGAAGTGAAGCGGCTCATCAACGTCCAGGGCATCGAGGAGGGCGGACTCCGCCTCGGCGTCAAGGGCGGCGGCTGCTCGGGGCTGAGCTATACGATCAATTTTGACGACAAGATCGGGCCCTACGACCAGGTCTTCGAGTTCGACGGCGTCAAGGTCATCGTGGATGCCAAGAGCGCCATCTATCTGCACGGCACGCAGCTCGATTACCACAAGGATCTGATGGGCGGCAATTTCAAGTTCGTCAACCCGAACGCCAACAAGACCTGCGGCTGCGGAGAATCGTTCTCGGCATAACACCTTACCGCAGCGCGTTTTTTCGCAGACATGGCTCATCACACCCACACTTCCGGCTCCCGCGACCTGCAGATGGCCAGAAGCATGTGCTGGCACTGCCAGTCGGAAGTGTCGGGGGAATATTTTTGTGAACGTTGCGTGAAGGTCCAGCCTGTTTCTAAAGAGACGGATTACTTCACATGCTTCGGCCTTCCGCGCCGGCTGACCATCGACCAGAGCAAACTGGAAGCGAAATTCTACGAACTGAGCCGAGCCTTTCACCCCGACTTCTATCAGAACAAGAGCGAGGCTGAACAGACCATCAGCCTGGGCAACGCGGCGACCCTCAATACCGCCTATCGTACCCTCCGCGACCCCATTCAGCGGGCCGAGTATCTGCTCGATCTGGAAGCCGGGTCGGTCAAAGAGATCCGTACTTCGCCGCCGAGCGATCTCTTCGAGGAAATACTCGAGCTGCAAGAGACGCTGGAGGCATACCGGACAAGCGATAGCGCCTCAGAGGCGGGCCGCACGCTTCGCGCGCAGCTCGTCGCCGAACAAGCGGCATTGGAAGGGCGCGAGCGTGAGATGGAACAGCAGCTCCAGCGACTCTTCACCGACTGGGATGCGTTGCAAGACCGGGGTGATGCCGGAGCCCAGGCGTGCGCCGAGCGGGGTCGCCTGCTCAAACAGATGCGGGACCTTTTGTCCAACCGGACCTACGTGAAGAACATCGTCACAGACCTTGTCGCAACTATCGGATAATTATGTCGCGCATCGTCGGGATTGATTTAGGCACCACCAATTCGCTCGTCGCCTACATGAAGGACGGGAAACCCTGCGTGATTCCTGGGCGCAGCGGCCGTGCCATGGTACCTTCCGTCGTGGCCATGACGGACAACGGCCTGATCGTCGGCGACCCGGCGAAAGAACACCTGACACGAAGCCCCGATCGTACGGTCTATTCAGTGAAGCGGTTCATGGGCAAAGGCCTGGCGGACGTGCAGAACGAGCTGGCGCACTTCCCCTATTCCCTCACCGAAAAGGGCGGCGTTATCCGTATCCAACTGGGCGCAAAAACCTATTCGCCTCCGCAGATCTCCGCCATGATCCTGAAGGAACTCAAACAGCGAGCCGAAGCGCACCTGGGTGAGAGCATCACCAAAGCCGTCATCACTGTGCCGGCCTACTTCAACGACAGCCAGCGCCAAGCCACCAAAGACGCCGGCTTGATCGCCGGGCTGGAGGTGCTGCGAATCGTCAACGAACCCACAGCTGCCTCGCTCGCTTACGGCCTTCAAGAACACACACAGGGCACGATCGCCGTCTACGACTTCGGTGGGGGCACGTTCGATATTTCCATCCTCAAGCTTAAGAACGGCATTTTCGAGGTGCTGGCCACGAACGGCGACACGCATCTCGGCGGAGACGATCTGGACCGCCGGAT
>DASUMN010000087.1:0-12709 GCA_036277675.1 Nitrospira sp.
GACAATCACTGTTCCCCATTCTCACATGCGTCACCGCCCAAGAACTCGACATCGCCCGTCACCACATCATACATCGCGCCCACGATCTCGATACGTCCTCGCGCGACAAGAAGGGCGAGGGTGCTGCTCTGCTTGCGCAGCTGCTCGGCGACACGCAAGACATTGCGGCGGGCCACAATGTCGACCAGCGCTCTCATTTCTTCTGCAGGGTGCTCGCGTAAGGCCCTATAGGTCGCCTGATCAACCGATTGCTGGAGGTCATTGATGATGTAATGAAAGTGTTCGCACCCTGTGGCGTCGCCGACCGTTTGATCTGATCCAAGAAGGTTGACAGCGGTACCGACAGCACCGCACCGCGTGTGTCCCATGACCAGAATGAGTTTTGCCCCAGCCACAGCACATCCATATTCCGCGCTGCCGAGAATCCTTCGACTCGAGATATTGCCGGCAATACGGATACTGAAGATATCTCCCATGCCGAGATCGAACACCCGCTCAGCGGGCGTCGGAGAATCAACGCAGCTCAGGACGACAGCCAACGGATGTTGCGCCTCAGCCGTGGCCTGAACCTGGCGCGTGAAATCTCGAGTCAGGCGCCTTCCCGCGCGAACACGCGCGTGTCCGTCCCTGATAATTTGCAGAACCTGTTTGGGCGTGATGGCTTCCTGGAGTTCGCGGGTCGAATAATCCACATAATTAATCTGGTCCTCAAAGTTATACTCGCCCCGAAATCCGATCAGACTCACTTCGACACCGTGAGCCGGTCCTGTTTTCTCCGTGAAGTCCCGAATCAAATCGAGCACATCGGGATCGATATAGTCCGTGTTTCGGGCATCAAGAAGCACACGGCCTTGACGGGGCACTTCGTGCAGGACTTTAGACAGTGCGGCACGATTGAGAAAGCTGACCTGATTGGCGAGTTCGATATGGACCACGTCGCCGCCGAGATGCTTTTCGACGAAGCGATGCACCGGGCGGCGCATGTTGCTGTTAAGAATAAACCCGACCGCCACGGTCAGTCCGATGATGATGCCGATCAAGAGATCCGTGAAAACAATCGCCATCACGGTGCCCGCGAACGGAATGAATTGGTAGCGCCCCTCGCTCCACATTTGTTTGATGAGGGTTGGACTGGCCAGTTTGATACCGGTCATCAACAAGATAGCGGCCAGGCACGACAAGGGGATGGCATTGAGCCAGACCGGAATGAGCGGAACACTGACGAGCAACAAGGTGCCGTGTATGATCGTGGCGAGCTTTGTTTTCCCACCGGCGTTGACATTCACAGAGCTGCGGATGATCACGGACGTGATCGGCAGTCCGCCGATGCATCCGCACGCCACATTCCCGATGCCTTGCGCAAACAGCTCCTGGTTCGGCGGCGACGTGCGTTGGTGCCGATCAAGCTGATCGACGGCCTTGAGATTCAACAAGGTTTCAAGCGAGGCCACGACGGCCAGCGTAATCCCAGCCGTATACACCGCAGGATTCATCCATTGCGAGAAGTCCGGTCGAGGGAGCAGTCCGAACAACTCGGCCAGATTGCCCGCCACCGGCACCTGCACCAGATGACTCGGCTTGATAACCCACGGATCGCCGAGGTGCTCGAACCACAATCCCGTTGCAATCCCGAACAGCACCACGGCGACAGGAGCGGGGAAGAGAGACGTTTTCAACGGTTTCCAGTTGTCCCAGAGCACGAGCAGCCCGACGGACAGCAGACCCACAACGGCGGCCCCCAGTTGATAATCGCCGAACATGCGGAAGAGTTCTGAAAACGTCGTTTCCAGATCCGGCTGAGAGAAGGACATGTCTCCTTCCGGATCGGAGTCATGCCCGATCAGGTGGGGAATCTGTTTAAAAATAATGATCACGCCGATGGCGGCCAACAGCCCTTTGATCACGCTGGAGGGGAAGAATTCGGAGATGAACCCTCCTTTGACAAGGCCGAGGACGATTTGGATTACCCCGGCAAGAATCAGGGCCATCAGAAAGGTTGAAAAGGACCCGAGTGAGAGGATTTGCGCGGCCACGACCGCCGACAATCCGGCAGCCGGACCGCTCACGCTGGTATGCGATCCGCTGAGGAGTCCCACCATCGTGCCGCCCACGATTCCGGCCAACAATCCGGACATTAACGGAGCGCCGGATGCCAGCGCGATGCCGAGGCACAAAGGCAGCGCCACGAAAAAGACGACCAGCCCTGATTTGGTATCAGAGATGATAGTCGCGGGCGATACACCGTTCATTCCAGACATCGAGTCACCTCTTCGTAATACAGTCAGTCGCGATCAGCGCCTCGGGGACGAAGGTAGAGTTTGACCGCACGCTTCACGCCAACATCCGGTGGATCAGTCAAAGACGAACACCCCTTCAACTCAAGAGTTTTTTCCAACACATCCGGGGCAAGCGCCGACTTCTGAGAAACGGTCTGAGTCATTACCTCCGCAAAGTGTTCCGTTTGAACATGAAGCTCCCAGGTCCCGAGAGAGATGCACTCTTTGGCATGAACACGAAATGCTGTCGGTAGGTTGGCATGCCATACGCCCCGACTGCTTTGGAAACTAATGTCCCTGACCCGATATGAACCAGGGCGAAGTTTCACCACGAATGATTCATCAAAAAGCAGTCGGGTAAGCAGGATGCGCGATCCCCTGTTTTCTTCTTCGATCCACCAGTTCATGTACATCGGCCACTGAAGACCGGCTGAGGTATTACCTCCGGTCTGAGGCAGATGAATTCTTCCGAATACCAACCCATGATTGGCGTCAGCGACTATTTCCCTCGATGGCGGCGATGCAGGAACGACGGTGGTGCTGCACCCAAGGACAAAGCCGGTGGCGAACAGAATCACGCTAAGATGGAACGTTCGGTGAAGATTCGGATAGTTCATGTAATCCTCTCTTTCAGATAACTCCACTAAACGGTTCAGGACTCCTTTGAAAGCAGCAACGCTCCTGATCGTGAACCGGCTGCTCATCACAGACTTGGAGTCGTCGCACTCCACACCATTTCATGCGAGAATGCGCGTGTGACAAAGGGTTGGGGAATTCATACCAGTTCCCTCCTGTTTTGACGCATTGGTGAAGACTTTTGTTCAGACAAACTGCGTCTTTATGAAGCGATCAGGCTCGACACGGCATACCAGCCTGAGAGGGACCTCAAGCCGCACGTTTTTCAGCGCGACGATGCCGCGAAGGTTGGGGGCTATGTAGAGGGAGGATGGAACACCGCCGTGAGTAACACCGGAAGATTCAGCACGGAACGAAGTTCGGTAAACGCGTGGAACAGCCGAGACCGCTCCGGTTCGGGCGACGGTGAGAGGGCAGACGTGTCTTCCGAGGCTGGTTCAGAGTTTGTGAGCACATCGGAATTCAACAGGTCCATAAGCGTGGCCGGCACGCCAAGCATCTGCGTCACGACGCAGACACAGAGCACTACCACCAAGCACGCGACACCCGTTGCGCAACGGAATGAGGGTACGGCCATTCGGGCCATCAAATTCATAGGATCAACTTACCACATAAAAAACACCCCGTCATGTTCGCAAACAATCGTACGGCATTGCCCCCCGCAGTTCACCGGCCGGTGTGTCACACGAGATACTCTACTCAGTTCCGAATACTATGCCCCGGTTTGGGCGAATACTCCCGGTACTTGACCCGGCTGTCCCCAGTACAGTGTCCGATGGGGAAACGGGATCTCGATGCCCTTGGCGTCGAAGGTCTTCTTGATCCGCCGGTTCATCTCGCGTCCGATCCGCCATTGTTGAGTGGGCACGGTCTTGAGACGGCACCGGATGATCACGGCGGACTCGTCGAAGCGATCGACTCCGAGCATTTCCAGCGGCTCGAGAATATCCGCGGCATACACGGGATCGGCCCGGAGTTCAGCCGCGGCATCGACCAGCACCGCCATCACGCGATCCACGTCTTCCCGATACGCGACACCGATGTCGAAGACGTAGTACGAATAGCCTTTCGTCATGTTCTTGACCCGGTCCACGATCCCGTTCGGCACGATGTGCACGCTGCCGGACACGTCGCGCAGCGTGATGGTACGCAGCTTCACCTCTTCGACCACACCGCTCACACCGGCGATCTCGACGACGTCTCCCACGGCGATGGAATCTTCCAGCAGGATAAAGAATCCCGAAATGACGTCTTTCACCAAGCTCTGCGCGCCGAAGCCGATCGCCAATCCGCCCAGGCCGGCGGCGGCCAGGAGCGGCTTGAGATCGATGCCGATTTCAGACAGGACCATCATCGTTCCGACCGCGACGATGAAGGCCCGGGCCACGTCGCGGAGCACATGCGTGAGCGTGTCGGCCCGCCTGCGCTCCGCGGGGCTCGGCAGCGCGCCTTCATACAGGCTCCGGAGCCGTTTGAGAACCTGTCGTGTGACCGCCAGCAAAAGCAACATCCCTATGCCGATGAGCGCTACACGAATTCCCGAAGTCATCGCCCATTCGACTAATCGTTCGACCAGATGCGTCAGCCATCGTTCTTGCATGATGCCTCCTCTTCATGGATGATCCGTTTCTCTCTTTTCGATCATACCTGCACCGATTGTGGTGTCTTCGGCTCTCCCATCACTCGGTTGATCGTCAGCCCCTGCACGAGGATGGAAAACACCACGACGGCATAGGTGATCATCACCAGCGCGTCGCGCGAGGGACCGGGCGGCAAGGACAACGCCAATGCAACGGAAATTCCTCCCCGCAGGCCGCCCCAGGTCAAAATCGTCACTGTGCGGGCACTGAACTCCCTGAAGAAGCTGAACAGGCGAATCTGGAGCACAACACTCAGCCAGCGCGCCGCCAGCACCAAGGGAATGGCCACGAGCCCGGCGAGGAGATACGGCTGTTTGAAACTCAGCACGAGCACTTCCAGCCCAATCAGGACAAACAACACCGCGTTCAACAACTCATCCAGCAACTCCCAGAAGTTGTCGAGATGCTCTCGCGTCGCCTCCGACATGGCCCATTGCCGCCCATGGTTTCCAATGAGCAGGCCGGCCACCACCACGGCAATTGGACCGGACGTATGGAGCAGATCCGCCAATCCGAAGCTGCCCATCACGAGCGCCAGAGTAATGAGGATCTCCACTTGATAATTGTCCACGGAGCGGAGCATCCGATACGCAAGGTAGCCGAGGGCCAGTCCCAACACGGCTCCCCCTACCGCTTCCTCCGCGAACAACACCAGCACGTCGGTCACGTGAATCGTCTCTTTCGGGACGAGGTTCAGCACGATCAGAAAGATCACCACGCCGACTCCGTCATTGAACAGTGATTCCCCGACAATCTTCATTTCCAGGTCTTTGGGAAGACAGGCCTTGCGCAGGATTCCCATGACGGCAATGGGATCTGTGGGTGAGATCAACGCCCCGAACAGCAGGCAGTAGAGAAATGGCAGCGGCAGACCGATCACGTCGAACAACACATAGCCGAGCAGGCCGATGATCACGCTTGAGAGGATCGTCCCGATGATCGCCAAGGTACCGATTACCCATTTGAGATCGAGAAGCTCGTCCAATTTGACATGCAGCGCGCCGGCGAACAGCAGAAATCCCAGCATGCCGTGCATCAGCGCTTCATTGAAATCAACGGCACCGATGAACCGCTGCGCCTCGGCCTCAATACCGAAGCCAAGCTTTCCCAGCGCTAACAGGGCGAGCGAGAACGCCAGCGCCACCGCCATCAGCCCGATCGTCATCGGCAGTTTCAGCAGCCGGTGATTCACATAACTGAACAGGGCGGCAAGACAAATCAGGATCGTGAGCGTATGGATCAATGCCATCGGCAATGATTCTCATCGACTTCAGTGTGTGGGGTTGCGAGCAGATGACACCACGCTGTCCGACGTGCCACGCGAAGACTCGTCGCCCCCTATGGGATATCGTATCCCGAGGACTATCTATTCGCGTGAACGCGCATCACGTCGTCCGGCGATCGGACCACGCATAGGCTGCACCGAAACAGGTCCCGGCCACCACGGCTTGCAAGAACGCATTCTCAGCAGGCGCGGCGATGGCCCACCACACGATGGCCGCGATCAGTCCCGATACCGCCCCAAGCAGAATTTTCCCGCCGGCAAGCCGAAACCATTCGGTGAACAATGCCCAGGTTGTCATGTAGAGCACGCCGGCCGCCATCGCGGCCCAGAGATGGGTGAGGTCTTGCTTGAAGAACCAGACATGGATGGCTCCTGCGATGGCGCCGAGCACCAAGCCTGTGATTCCTCTCTTCATCAATCCAGCGTACGGTGGCGTGGTGTCGCTCACCTCATCCCTCCAGTCCTCATAGAAATCTTCCCTTGTGCTAGTACAGCCAGATGTGTCCGCCGGATCGAAGTGCCACGCCGGCTTGCGGTGTGAGCTGTTCTACCCCAAACAACCATCGCCGTTCGGGGCGCATGAAGTATAACTTCATCGTTTCAACGGTCACGGCACCTCCGGCTTTCGTCTGAGATTCAGCGCCAAGAATCTTCTGCCAGGCCGTCCGCCACAGTGACGGACGAACGTGAATCGGATCGAATCCATACCACTTTGGGTCAAGCCGGAAGAAGGTGGCCCCGTAGGTTTCAGCCAGCGAGGCGAGTCCTTCGTTGACACGCTCCGCCCTGTCGAGGACTTGGGTCCGAGTGAGCCGGCAATTCGGGACCAGGACCGTGCGAAACGCCAGATACTTGAGATTCGACATACGGCGAACACTGGCAAGAGGAAGGTCCGTGAGAACGATATCCTGGGTCACCTGACTGAGACGGACCAAGACCTCTTCGACCCATTCCAGTGTCCGTTCGACCGAGAACCCATAGAGAATGTCATTGCCGACATCCGTAACCAGCCCCCTGGTGGTCACCCGAGACCGCCGATCCAATTCAGCCCACAAACCCGATTTGAGGATGCCGGGCAACGTCCGCCCGATGAACCGGCTGGGCGCGCCATAGGAACGTCCGTGACCAAACGCCGCCATGACTTCGACGCCAGGTCCCCAAACAGACCGGGCCGTGTCAACGACGGTCCGAAACCCGCGCGTCAAATTACTCGCCCCAAGCGCCACGACTCGACCTACTTCAGGGGACATCACTTACGTCCTCTTGATTACTTCACCTGGGAGGCGGACACGTCGTCTCTCGGGTATCCCGACCGGGGCCCTTGGTGACTTCAATTCGTCCCACCCCTTTTACGTTGGCGCAGAGATCGCCCAGTCCCGGAGTGACCAGACGAAATGGGCCGCCTGTCGTGTCGGGCAACGGCGCTCCGTCAAGTTCATAGACAAGCACCCCATACTCTCTGGCTTGTTGAAGCGTGAGACAGGCCGAATACTTGCCGTCCAAGGCATGAACGGCAACATGGTCCGCGTCAATTGCCAAAGCTGGAATCTCAAGCAATCCCTTCAGCCGAATCCCCCGGCCCTTCATGCCCGGCATCACTGTGGCAATATCAAGCTGATGTTCCGCCGGCAACGATGCAAGGGCCGCGCGGTCGAACGACACCGATTGGACGACGGCTCCTTCAATCCTGACCCGGCCTGGCCCGGTTTGTTCTTTCTCGGTTATCGTCTTGATCATCGCTGTCAACGCTTCATTCACCGGTGTCGGAATACCCAGCTCGCGCCCCATTCTGACAATGAAGCCATTCAAATAGTCGATTTCAGTTCGCCGTCCCGCCTTCCAATCGTCATACATGGAAGTGTGAATGTCGCGAATTTCCTGAGTGGCTTTGACGACCCGTTCCGCCATATCCAACGGCAAGGGCACCTTCATCGCGGCCGAGACGGCCGCCACTTCCTCGACGATTTGTCGAATCACGCTGGTCATCTCAGGGTGATCCAGCGCCTTGGCCACATGGTCGTCGATCAGCACGGTAATCGGGTTAAAGACACAGTTCCAGCACATCTTTTCCCATTTGCTGCGGCGAATATCTTTGGACAGGTGGCAAGGAATCCCGGCTGAGGCAAAGAGATCCCGGATCGCCAACAGCCGCGCACTTTCATGGCCCATCAGTTCACCGATGGCCACCGTACCTTTCTTATAATGGTCGATGACGCCGGGCTCGGCAATTTTTGAGTAGATGTAGGCGACCCCGCCGACGACACAATCCCGCTGAAGACGCGAGTGAAGACGGTCTTCGGTATCGATCCCGTTCTGCAGCGTAAGAATCACCGTCTTGTCCGTCAACACCGGTTCAATCTGAGACAACACCTCGTCGAGGTCGTAGGCTTTCACGCCAAGCACGATGAGGTCAGGCCTGGGTAATTCCCGGGCATCTGAGGCAGCCTGAGGTCTGACGGTCACTGTTCCGTCGGCGCTACGGATCGTCAACCCATTTCGTTTCACTGCCGCCAGGGTATTGGGCCGCAGCAAGAACGACACGCCGGGATGATGCTTGGCTAATCGTGCCCCAAAAAACCCGCCGACCGATCCGGCGCCTACCATCAAGATCTGTTTCATATGCCCATTCCTGTGGTTGCAGACAATGCAGGCGTACTATAGCATGCGTCGGCAGAGAGGCGCAGCCGCTCGATCGAACGGTGAACCACCATGACACCTGGTTCTGATCTCAGTATCGTAAGAGAACGACTTGCCGCTACTCACAGCGTGGTCGTACTCACCGGTGCCGGGATTTCCGCCGACAGTGGTGTTCCGACGTTTCGCGGCACCGACGGATTATGGCGGAATGTTCGAGCGGAGGACCTGGCAACACCCGAAGCCTTTGCACGGGACCCACGGCTGGTCTGGGAATGGTACAACTGGCGTCGCGAATTGATCGCCACGAAACGACCCAATGCCGCTCACGAGGCTGTCGCGCAATTAGAACGGCAGCATTCACAATTCTGGCTGATTACGCAAAATGTGGATGGACTGCACCGGACGGCGGGCTTACACAAGCTGTCAGAAATTCACGGCAATATCTGGAGGGTCCGTTGTACCGGATGCCAGCGGGTCACGGAAAACATTGATGTTCCGATCCAGATCTTACCGATATGCGAGGACTGCCGGAGCCTCCTTCGCCCCCACATTGTGTGGTTCGGTGAAGCGCTGGCTGACGAAGACCTTCGGCAAAGCTCTGCGGCCCTACGCTCATGCGATCTATGCCTGATCATCGGCACGTCCGGTATCGTGTACCCGGCCGCAGGATTTGCCTCAATCGCAAAAGAAGCCGGCGCGTTCATCGTGGAAATCAATCTCGATGTCACGCCTCACACAAGCCTTGTCGATATCTCCTTACAGGGGCGGGCCAAGGATGTGGTGCCGTTGCTGGTCCATAGCTGAACGGTTGAGTTACGGTCGATGTTCAGAACGGCCGGAATTTCAATTGACCTCAGCCGTAACCTTAGCCTCAACCTGCCCTCTGCTCCAGCTGATCAATCAGCGGGAGCAGTTCATTCAATGTTCGAATGGATCGGATATCGGCCCCTTGTTGCATCCCTCCACGGTTCAGTAACACGGCATGCAGCCCGGCCCGGCGGGCCCCCTCGACATCGTCCCGCAAGCTGTCGCCGATGTGCAGAGCTTCTTCCGGGTCGACGGCATGCTTATCCAGGGCCAATTGAAAGATCCTGGGAGCCGGCTTCGAGGCCTGCGCCAGACTGGAAATCGTGACCGTATCGAACATATTCTCGAGTCCTAATCCCCGTATCACGGAGAAGAGCCGCGAGTCGAAGTTCGAGATGATGCCCAGTTCCACCCCCTGCGCCTTCAGAGCCGCCAATGTCTGTGCCGTCTCTGGAAACAGCTGCCAAGATTCCGGCTCTTCGAACACGTGAAATACTCGCTCGAAAAAGTCGTCAAACCGCTCAAACATCCCTACCCGATAAAAGACGTTGTGAACGATGTCGAACCACCAGAGGCGTTCGCTGTGTTTGATCTGCGCCGGTTCCGTAGCCGCAAAATTTGGCGGAGGGGCATCATGAAAAGCCCGGCTGAACGCCTGCTTGATGGATGAGAGGGACTCCGGCGTTTGCACAAAGCCGAATTCCGTTGCATGCCGGAGATAAATCTCGGCAACGGACCCTTTGACGTGAAAGAGGGTGTCGGCGGCGTCGAAAAAGACGACTCGGATCGAATGGCCGACGTTCATGAGTTCTCTGGTTCCACGAGAGATTCCGCTTCAGTGCCCGCCGTACCGTCGCCGTCATCCCCAATCAGCCGTTTTCTTGACAAAGAATACCCTCACTGCTAGCTTCGTGAAAGCCTAAGAAATACGGAGCGTTCGATGTCATCCCCCATCTTCGTTGTTGACAGCAGCCCAGCCGTTCGCCGGTTAGTCGAGCAGCTTTCAGCCCCGGAAGGATTTGATGTGATGGGATTCCAGGACGGTCCCGCGGCCCTGGAAGCCGCTCGGCAGATGAGCCCCTCGCTGATCATTGCAGACTACCAACTCAGCAACATCACCTTTTCCGGCTTCTGCAAGGCAATCCAACAGCTCGATCATCTGGCCGAAACCTCTCTGATTTCACTGGTCAATCCGGCCGATCGCCCTGATGAAAAACACCTTCGCACCTTGGGAGTCAAGGCCTTTCTTCATAAACCGATCCAGTCGGATGACTTGCTCACCCTCATCAAGTCCATTCAGCGACAACACGAGGGAGCTGTCTCCAAAGGACTAAAACGACGAACCTGGCCTCCGACATCGACCGGTGCGGATGATGAGGACGATGACGCTCCGAACCCTGTCTTTCGTTCAACGGCGGCGGATCAGGCCGGAGAGCAGGAGAACAACCCCGTCCGACTCGCGTCTATCATGCCCGCGGCTCCATCAGACACGGGCGACCAGAAAATCGCAGTGTCGGCTCAGCATCTCCAATCCTTGGCCCAACGATCGCAGCCTCCACCCGCTCCGCGCCGCAATTCCGATGACGACGACGTCAAGCTTTCAATCAATGTTCAGCCCATTGTTCAAAAGGAAGTGCAGGCTCAACTCGGCACTATCCTGTCTCAAGAGTACCTGGTGGCGATCATACACCCTCTAGTATCTCGGGAATTGCCTTCCCTCCTGGATAAGGAAATGCCGAACATCGAGCCCATCATCAAACAATCCGTATCCGACATGGTCGCCTCAGCGATCAAGGCGGCGCTCGATCAGTGGGTGCACGAACAGGCCGAAACCAGCATCCGCAAGTTCCTTCCTACGGTCATTCATGAGCAAATCGGTTCGATCGATCAATTGGTCAAGGATGAGATTCAGGCGGTCGCGCTGAAACAGGCCCCATTGCTGGCCGAGGATCTCGTCCGAACCGTCGCCCAAGATACCGTCGGGCAGGCAGTCCAAAAAATTGTCCCGGATTTGGCTGAGCAAGAAATCAAAGCGGAGCTCAAACGGTTGACCGGCGAACCATAGCCCTACCACCGCTTGGCTGACACACTACCCTTTCTTTCCGCGCTTGGCCGTCGCGCGGCGTGCCTTGACCAAAGCCTTCACCCGCTTCACATTTTTCCGATGTTTCCGTCTTGTCTTACGATCCTTCTCGCGTCCTCGTGCCATGCCAGCTCCCTACGTAAAGTGAGTAAACTCTGTTTGACACCGTGTGTATAGCATAGGCCGGACAGGGCCACAAGCAGCCTCGCCACGCCATTTGCTGCGCCGTGCGGACGTGTTAAGATGCGCGCCTTCCTTTTCTGGGACCATCATGAGTACGCCGCAATTGGAGAAGACCTACGAACCCAAATCCGTCGAAGACCGGTGGTCGCGTGAATGGATCGCCCGTGGCTATTTCCGCGCCGCCGTAGACCATCCGGGCCAGCCCTACTGTATCGTCATCCCCCCGCCGAATGTCACCGGCTCACTTCACGTCGGCCACGCGCTCAACCATTCGTTGCAAGATATTCTGATCCGCTGGCGCCGCATGCAGGGGCGCAACACCCTCTGGCTTCCCGGTACCGACCATGCCGGGATCGCGACGCAAAATGTGGTGGAAAAGCAGCTCATGGCCGAAGGGATGTCACGCGAGTCATTGGGACGGGAGCGATTCGTCGAACGGGTGTGGCAATGGAAAGCCACATCGGGCAACACCATCATCAATCAGCAGAAGCAGCTCGGCGAATCCTGCGACTGGGATCGGTTGCGATTTACCATGGACGAGGGGTTGTCGAAGGCGGTCATCGAGGTCTTCGTCCGACTGCATGAAGACGGACTGATCTATCGCGGCGAGCGCCTGATCAACTGGTGCCCGCGCTGCCTCACCGCCCTCTCAGATATTGAAGTAGAACATGAAGATACGCGAGGTAAGCTCTACCACATCCGCTATCCCTTGGCTGACGATGCGAACACCGTCCTAACCGTCGCCACCACACGCCCGGAAACAATGCTGGGCGATACGGCTGTCGCGGTGCATCCGGAAGATCCACGCTACCGCCATCTGATCGGCAAGAAAATCCGCCTACCGCTGACCACCCGCGAAATCCCGATCGTCGGCGATCCGATCCTCGTCGATCTGGAGTTCGGCACCGGCGCGGTCAAAATCACGCCGGCCCATGATTTCAACGACTACGAAGCAGGAGAGCGGCATGGGCTGCCGCGAATTGCGATACTCGATCATGCCGCGTTGCTCGACGCGATTGGGATGCAAAAGGGAGCGGTCGAGCCATCGGTGATCGAGATACTTCGCGGTCTCCCTGTGTCCAAAGCGCGCGCCAAGGTCGAAGGCCTGCTCCGTGAACGGGGCATTCTCGAAAAAACCGATGACCACAAAATGGCGGTCGGC
>DASUMN010000088.1:0-4237 GCA_036277675.1 Nitrospira sp.
AGCGGCGTGCGATTGCAGCAGAAACCGTTGGAGCAGGTTCATCTCTGCGTAGGGCTCAAGGGCATTCCTGCCGGCCATAAAGATCGGTATGCGGCGTATGTATTGAACAGTGTGCTGGGAGGGAGCGTCAGTTCCCGCCTCTTTCAGGAAGTGCGTGAAAAGCGGGGATTGGCCTACTCAATCTATTCGTTTTTGTCCGGCTATTCCGACGGCGGCACGGTCACGATTTATGCGGGCACTCGCGCGCGTGAAGTGGAGCGTGTGCTGGATCTGATTCGGCGTGAGGTCAGGCGGATGGCGAGGCGCGGGATCAAGCGGGAGGAACTCACGCGAACCAAGGAGCAAATGAAGGGCAGTCTGATGTTGAGTTTGGAAAGCTCCCACAGCCGCATGAACAAGTTGGCGAAGGACGAGCTGATTACCGGAGCGCATACGACCTTGGAAGAGATGCTCTCGGACATCGATGCCGTCACGGAGCAACAAGTCGCCCGGGTAGCGCAGGAATTATTCGCGCCGGGAACGATGGCGATCACCGGGTTGGGCCCGCTCTCGTCTCGCCAAATTGCCGCTGTGAAGGCCATGCAGTAGCCCTCTGTGCTCATGGCAGGATCATGGTAGATGGGCTGTGCCAAGGCTCAGAGGCGGTTATGCTGCAACCAGTTGATTTACATAGTTATCCGGCAGTATAGTGTGGGCCGTTCGAACAGTCGCCAAACATTTTCTTGACATAAAAGAGCCATTTCAGTACCGTTTTCTATCCATTGACCCGGTTCGTCGGTGCAGAACGTGAAGCGAAGGTGCAGGTAAAGAGACTCTTGGAAATAGTCTTGATCACGATGTGATGGCTCCATTGGATTTTGTGACATACACCATCCCCGAGTGGGCTCCGTCCCGTTCCTGGGATGGTCTGTTCTCTCACTGGCCTTTGTAAGGAGGGACGAGATATGAAAGGAAAAGTCATTCTGGCAACCGTTGCCTTGCTTTCAATCGTCGGTCTACCGGCGATCGAATCCGCATTGGCGGCAGGTGGCGGAGAACTCATGGGCCTTGCGGATGCGATCGTCGGCGGGAAGCCACTCAAGGCTGAAGCGACGAAGACGCTACAAGGGCGTGTGTGGTCGCAATGGGCCGATAATCCCGATGGTGAATTGCTGTTTGGTATTCAATACTGGAATAGCGGGGAACCGGCGTCCGGAGCCTCTGGCGGCCGTTCCTCCACGATGCTTGATGTCAAGCCGCCCGATCCTCTGCTGACCTGTTGCGCATGGGGATTTACCGGTGGCACCGAGAAGAACGGTTCCTATTCGGGCTGGTACCATGCCGCGACGACCGTCCGTCTCGCGGTGAAGGATAAGGCCTTGATGGATCAGATCATCAAAGCCTCCCAGGAACTCGTCGCCATGGAAGTGACCCTGGACGGCCGGACCATCACCGGTTTCAAGGTGATCAAGGAATAATCCCCATCAATTTTCACCCTCGAATATCGTTGAAGGAGGACGTGATGATGACGTTGCAGAAACAAGGTGGGATTGCCCTCGCCGCCATGGCGCTGGTCGCCGGTGTGGCCTCCACCGCGTTGGCGATTGAATCGTTCCAAGAGCGATTTGAATGGGGAGACATGAGCAAGCCCACGACGATTCAGGGGCGTGTGATCGTGCTGGACCCCTACGACGAAGCGGTCTGGATTAACGTGTCGGTATTCGGCGGCAACGCCGAGAGTGGTTTGTATTGGCAGAAAGTGCATCCCGGCAAGAATCTGAAGTTCTACGCTGAGAAAGGCGCCTGGGAAGAATTGAAGAAGATGGGCCGCCCCCATGCGGGACCGGCTGCGGCTAAGGAAGTGCCTCCGGGCAGCACTACGGATCTGATCGAATTCGTCGCCGTCGAAACCGAGCAGAACCACCGGGTGATTTCCTCGGTCAAGAAACTTCCCGAAGTATCAGGTTCTATCGGCAAGCCATTGAGCATTTCAGGGCTTCGGCTGAAGGAATGCGCCGGGAAAAACGAATTTGAATCCGCTTGCGACAAGGCTAAGCAGAGGCTCAACTCGTCGCCGATTGCACCCGATGGTCATGATATCGGCATGCAATACGATGTCATGCTTCCGGGGGGGAAGACGGTGGGTGGATTGATTCCCTGGACCGCACAATATAATAAAGCCCACGCTCACTAGGCTGAGCTACGCCCCGTGTAAGAAGGCGGTCGCCACGCAGCAACGTGGCGACCGCCTTCTTGTTTGTTCTCGACAATATATCGTCGAGACCAAGAATGTCCCGTTCTGTACTGGGAGCTAATTTTCGTCGGATCGAACCTTGCGCTGCAACTCGGCCAGGCGGTTGAGTGCATCGAGCGGCGTCAGCGAAAACAAGTCGATCTGTTTCACTTCTTCAATCAGGGGGTGAGGCTGAGGAAGGGTTGGAGAGGCTGACTGCTGCTGATCGAGGAGGGGCCCTCTCAGCGCGGACTCCGGTTGTTCCAACTGGGCCAGCACTGCGCCCGCTCGCTGGATGACACAGTCAGGGATCCCCGCCAATCTGGCGACGTGAATGCCGTAACTGCGATCGGCTCCTCCCGCTACGATTTTCCTGAGAAACACGATTTCCCCATCTTGCTCGTGGACCGAGACCCGATAGTTTGTGATGCCGTCTCGTTGCCTCTCCAGTTGTGCCATCTCATGATAGTGCGTGGCGAACAACGTGCGGGCGCCGATCCGCGTGCGATCATGAATATGCTCCGCCACCGCCCAGGCAATACTGAGCCCGTCGTAGGTGCTCGTGCCGCGACCGATTTCATCCAGCAGAATCAAGCTCTGTGAGGTAGCGCTGTTCAAGATGTTGGCCGTTTCCACCATTTCCACCATGAACGTGCTGAGGCCGCCGGCCAGGTTGTCGGAGGCTCCCACACGGGTAAAGATGCGGTCAACCAACCCAATCCGCGCATCAGCCGCAGGGACAAAGCTCCCGATCTGTGCCATCAGCACGATCAGCGCGACCTGTCGCAGATAGGTACTTTTTCCCGCCATGTTGGGACCGGTCAAGATCACGAGGCGCTGGCCCTCGGTGTCCAGCTCAGTATCGTTGGGCACGAATGATGTGTCGCGAAGCCGTTCGACTACCGGGTGGCGGCCGTCACGGATAGAGAGCGTGCCTGATTCATCTACGACAGGCCTGGTGTATTGATTCAACGCCGCAGTCTCGGCAAGGCCGGAAACGACATCGATCACAGCGAGAGCCCGCGCGATCGCGTCCAGGCGATGGACTTCTCGGGCGAGACGGTTCCTGACATCGGCGAAGACCTCCTGCTCAAGCGCCAACAGCTTCGCGTCGGCGCCGGTGACTCGCTCTTCAAGTTCTTTCAACTCGGCGGTCATGAAGCGCTCGGCGTTGACGAGTGTTTGCTTGCGGATATAGTCGGACGGGACGCGCGCCAGATTGGCCTTGGTCACTTCGATGTAGTACCCGAACACCTGGTTGTAGCGGACCTTGAGCGACTCGATCCCGGTGCGTTCCCGCTCTTTGCTCTCAAGCCCCGCGATCCAAAGTTTCCCTTCCTTGGAGGCCTTGCGCAGCTCGTCGAGGCCGGCATGGTATCCCTCGTTGATCACGTTGCCGTCACGCACGGCGAGAGGCGCGTCAGGATGAATGGATTGCTCGATGATATCGAACAGATCGCGTCCGTCGTCCCACGATGAACGGACCTGGGCGCACAGGGTGTTCTCAAGCGCCTGGAGATGCATGCTAATCTCCGGCAAGGCGGCAAGAGACTGTCTTAATGCGAGCAGTTCCCGTGGGCCAGCATACCCCAACACGATGCGGCTGCCCAGCCGGGCCATGTCTTGCACATTTCGCAACACCGCGCGCAACGCGACCCGTGTCTGCAACCGGTCCTTCAGTTCTCCGACGGCGTCCAGTCGCGCGTGGATCGGTGCGCAGTGAATCAAGGGTCTGACCAGCCATTGCCGCAACAGCCGGCTTCCCATGGCCGTGACAGTGCGATCCAGAACAGAAGTCAAGGTGGCGGGCGGCGAGTCCGATCGAACGTCGGGCGATGCCATTGGTTTCAAGAGTTCGAGATTTCGAATCGTGATGCTGTCCAGATTCATGGCATCGCCGATCCGACGGACTTGGATACGGCGAATATGGTCGAGCGGTGCAGCCGGCTGAGTTTCCCGGAAATAGCCCAGCACCGCCCCGGCGGCCTCAAGACCGACTGTCAGTTCGCGGCATCCGAACCCATC
>DASUMN010000089.1:0-7270 GCA_036277675.1 Nitrospira sp.
TTGGCGTTGAAGGCAATGAGCGGCCGACGGGCGCCAACAACGAGTGCGCCCGCTGTGTGATGCAGGCGCGGGGGGCCGAAATCGGGAACCCAGGCCGGGTCGGACTCCATCCGCGAGGCCAGCCCTCTGAGTCCACCCAACCGAACCGATTCCAGTTGCCGGCGCGCCGGGTTGGAGGCGGCCTCTTCGTAGAGAAATACAGGAATGCCGAGGCGCGTGCCGACTTCCTGGCTCACCCAACGGGCCACGCGAAGACATTCGGCCATCCCATCGTCGTGAATCGGAACAAACGGCACGACGTCTGTCGCGCCAATGCGCGGGTGAACCCCCTCGTGTCGCCGCAAATCGATTCTCTCTGTTGCAACGGTCACGGCGCGGAGCGCCGCTTCGCCAACGGCGTCGGGCGGTCCGGCAAAGGTGAGCACCGAGCGATGGTGATCGGGGTCCGCCGTGTGATGGAGGAGCCAGACGCGGGGGACGGACGTCACCGCGGCGAGGAGAGCCTCAATAACAGCGGGATCCCGGCCTTCGCTAAAATTGGGTACACATTCGATCAGGTGCGGCATGAGTGTCATCCGAACAAAACGACGAAGCCGGAGGAGATCGTGATCCCCTCCGGCTTCACCTCAATCTCACCGATCGGACCGGTCTCGTGGCGTCTACTTGGTCTTCTTCACAAAGGCTTTGTAGATCCGGCCGGACTTCGCCTGTTCCTCTTCCATGCCGACCATTTGATGGCCAGTAGTCTCGCACCAGGCCGGCATGTCTTTCTTAATGCCTTCATCGTCGGACACGACTTCCAGCACTTGTCCCAAGGCCAGCTCCTTGATCTTTTTCGACGTGAGGATAATTGGCATCGGGCAGAAATATCCCAATGTATCGAGTTTGACATCAGCTTGGATCATGGATCTCCGTGTATCTGGTTTGTTTCGTTTGTCTAGGTGCTCTAGTTTTGAACCCGAGTACCAGACAAACCAGATGAACTAAATAAACAGATTTACGCTGCCCTGCTTCGCTTCCGCCAGATAGGTCGTGACACCGGCGAACTGGTCGACGCCGTCGATCAGGGTGTCCTTGGTGATGCCCATGAGACCCATGGTCGTGGTGCAGGCGATAAAGCGGACGCCCAAATCCAAGGCCGTCTCCATCAATTCCGGAACCCCCGGCATGCGGTTTTGTTTCATGACTGTTTGCATCATTTTGGTGCCGAGGCCGCCGAAATGGAAGCGGGAGAGTGGAAGCGTCTCGGCGCCGCCTTTGTTGAGCGCGCCGAACATCCGGCGCAGCCAATCTTTCGCGCTGCTGGTGGCGCCTTTCTTGCGGATGGCGTTCAACCCCCAGAACGTAAAGAAGATGGTCACCTGCATGCCCATTGCCGCCGCGCCGGTGGCGATGATGAAGGCCGCCATCGCCCGGTCGAGATCGCCGCTCAGCAAGACAATCGTCACTTTCTCCGGCTTCGTCGCTTCGAGCTGCGCCAGCGTTGCTGCCGGCTCAACGTGTGTGGCAAGCATCATGTCACCTCATGGCTGTGCGCACGATTACATACGCTCGAACAGAATAGTATGTGGTTCGTGAGGGTGTCAAGGAACGGGCTGGGCAGTACCAAACCAGTGGCAGCTTGACCTTCCCCGGACCGCTCGCTATAGTCGCAAGCAATCGGATGCCGGCCTGGGTCACCAGTTCCATTCCTCGTCAATGAGCACGCAGGTACTACCCGAAATCGTGTCTGCCAAGGGCGCCCCACTTCTGGGGTTTTGGTACCCGGCTGTGCCGAGCGACCGCCTGCCGTCCGCTTCGATGCAGGCGCTCCAAATGGCGGGACAGCCGATCGTGCTCTGCCGAGATCGGGAAGGCCGTCTCGGCGCGATGCGGGATATCTGTCCCCATCGTGGCATGCCGCTGTCGTTCGGACGGTTCGACGGTGAGCGGGTGGAGTGCCCCTATCACGGCTGGCAGTTCAATACAAAGGGCCGGTGCCAACGCATTCCGGCATTGCCCGACGGCTCGTCTTTGCAAATTGACAAAGTCGGCATCGCGACCTACCCCGTCGAAGAGGCCGATGGGATGATCTGGTTGTACCTGCCCGATGAGCGTGGAACCGAAATTCCGTTGCCGCCCGTCCCTCGCATGCCGCTTCCATCCGAGCCCAAGCAGTCGTTCCACGTGTCGTTGACCTACACCTGCACGCCGGACGACGGCGTCATCGGCCTCATTGATCCTGTTCACGGGCCCTACGTGCATTCCTGGTGGCGCAGTGACACCAGCATGCATGAAAAAACAAAAATTTATGAGCCGATTCCCAATGGATTTCGGATGACGTCCCACAGGCCGTCCAAGAACAGCGGCCCCTTTCATTGGCTGGAGCGGGTCTACGGAGGGCCGTTGTCGACCACGATTGATTTTCTGTTGCCGAACCAGCGGGTGGAACTTATGCAATGTGGCACGGCCTGGATGGCCAATCGGCTGATGTCCACGCCCGTCTCCGATATGGAATGCCGCATCGACTTTTCCGCCTATTGGCGCGGCCTGAATTGGATTCCCTTCGGGAGTTTGATTTTCCGGACGCTGACGAAAACATTTCTCGGCCAGGACGAACGAGCGATGAAGCATCTGGCCGTGGGGCTTCGCCACAAGCCGTCGTCGATGTTTCTGGGCGACGCCGACATGCCGGCCAAATGGTATTACAAGCTGAAGGCCGCGCATCTGGCCTCAGTGCAGACCGGCCAGCCGATGGATCATCCTCTCAAGGATCGGGTCACATTGCGGTGGCGCAGTTAGCAGGATGTTGGCGTCTGCGGGTTAGTTCGTGGAGTCGCCGACAAGGATCAGACTCATCGCCCGCCTGATCTGTTCGCGTGTTCCCAGCAAGACGATGACGTCGCCGGCGAGAAGGGTCGTCTTGACCGAGGGGTTGGATTCCGTGACGCCGCCTCTGGTCCAGGCGATGATCGACGTGCCGGTCCGTTGCCGCAGTGCGAGTTGATCGATGGTTTTCCCGACCGCCGGCGAATCGTCTTCGACCCGGCACGTCTCCACTTCCACGTCGCTCAGCGTCCCGCCACGCAAGTGGTGGGCCAATTCCGGCAGCTCGCTGCGGCGCAAGAGGGCGTAGCCTTCCCGGCGGACCTGTTCGGCCTTCCGCATCACGAAATCCTGGGGCATATTAAAGGTCCGCAGAACCAGCGCGAAGATTTCAATCGACGTTTCAAATTCTTCCGGCACCACATCGTCCGCGCCGAGCTGATGGAGCTCTTCCAGCTCGCGCAAATACCGCGTGCGGACCACGATGTGAATTTTCGGATTCAGACCCCGTGCGATCTGCACCGCGCGGCGGGCGGTGAAGGGGTCGGGAATCGCGACGACCAGCACCCGCGCATCCTCGATTTTCACGTGCCGGAGAATCGTGGGATTCGTGCCATCACCATAGTAGAGCGGCAAGCCATGCTGTGATTCGCGGCGCACGATATCGCCGTCCAAATCCAGGACGACATAGGGCACTTCGGTTTCGCCCAGCACACGGGCGAGATTTCGGCCGTTCAACCCGTATCCCACAATGATGACATGATCCTTGATCCGCAGATGCCGTCCCTCCGCATTGAGCACATGGGCGGTCGTCTGTCCGGGCAGCCAGTGATGGAGCCGTTGGATAGCCTCGACCTGCCTGGCCAGGTGGGGTGAGGCCTGCATGAGGAGCGGCGTGATGATCATGGAGCAGACCGAAACGGCCAGGAAGATCTGATACGGCGTCCCGGATAACAGGCCCTGTACCTCGCCGACTTGGGCCAGAATGAAACTGAATTCCCCGACCTGCGCAAGCGCGATGCCGGTCATGATCGCCGATCGCGGGGGAAGTGAGACTGACAGCACGGCGCCGGCTCCAGTGACGAATTTGATGAGCAGCATCAGCAGCAATAACCCGGTCACCACGCCGGGATATTCCAGCAGGATGTGCCAATCCATCAAAATGCCGATGGAGACGAAGAACAGGCTGTTGAAGCTGTCCCGAAACGGGAGCACTTCCGCAGTGGCCTGATGGCTGTATTCCGATTCGGAGATTACGAGGCCGGCGATGAACGCGCCCAAGGCGAGCGAGAGGCCGCTCAGCGAGGTCAGCCAGGCGATGCCGAGGCACATGACGATGACCGTCAAGAGAAACAGTTCACGGCTGCGGCTGCGAACAATGTGTTCCAGCACCTTCGGCACTGCGTACCAGGCTCCTACGATGATGACGGCGACGGCCGCCACGGATTTGGCCAACGTGATGAGAATCGACGTGAGGGCGTCGCTGCTGGGGGTGGCAAGAATCGGAGTCAGGAGGATCATGGGCACCACGGCCAGGTCTTGGAACACCAAAATGCCGATCGTGGCGCGGCCGTGGACGGAATCGCTTTCTCCGTTCGCCGCCAAGGCATTCAGTACGATGGCGGTGCTGCTGAGGGAGAGGAGAAATCCCCAGAATATGGCCTGCGATGTCGACAACCCCGCGAGGAGGCCGCCGAGCCACGCAATCGCGATGACGCCGCCCACCTGAATCGGGGCAGCAATCAGCAATAATTTTCGAAGCGAGGCGAGTTGAACCAACGAAAATTCGATCCCGATGGTAAACAGCAGCAGGACGACCCCGATTTCCGCTAGCACTTTCACGGCCTCGATATCAGAAATGAGGTTAAGGCCGTGCGGACCGATCAAGGCGCCGGCGACGAGAAATCCGGCGATGGACGGCAGTCGGAACTGGTGAAACAAAAACACCACCGCGATGGAGACGGTGTAGATGACCAGCAAATTGCTGAGTATGCCGTAGTCAGTCATGGAAATCGCGGGGGACCGTTGTCGTGAATCCCGGTTCGCCGACTCAGCCCGCGTCGACGAATCCGCGAGGCGTGCGAAACGAGCGGCACCTGTATCTCGCACACTCGCTTCACGAGATACGCTTCACGGATTGGGTTTAGGCCGGAGGATACCTCAGTGTCCGCCATCGGACAAGGCAAAGATTTGAATGCGGCTCGGCGGATAGATTGCGTGGTGTCTTCTGGGAGAAGAGGATTTCCCGATTCCTGCGCGGCTGCGCTCGAACGGTGTCGACGGTGGTTGGCGCAAACCGGCCACAGGTCTGGATTGCCCCCTCCAAAGAGGCATAGATTCTCCACGAGCCAATTGCGTAGGGTGTGCGTACATATCGTGCGTGCGGATTCGAGGCGCAGGCAAGCGAGCGGGCGGTGGCCTCGGCAATTTTGCGGGAGGTGCGCCATGAGGGTCAGGAATATAGTTCTTCAGGCGTTGGCCGTGGTCGTGCTCTGCGTGGGGCCAGCGGCAGCCGATACCCCACCACCGGCGCCGGAGCCTGCCGATACCTGGGAATGCCAGCTGGCGGACGGGAACACGATCTATACCAACAAGGAACGGGCCGGGTGCCGGCCTGTGTTGCTCAGACCCCTTTCGGTCGTGCCGTCTTCGGAGAATATGCCGACCACGCCTCGACCATCGGCTCTCGCCACGCCCCACCACGACATGCCTGCGTACCAAGATCGCGGTGCCAGTATAGGAGGCCGGAATGTTCCGGATTGGGCGAAAGACTGGTATGCGAGTGTGGCGCCGAGCGGTTCCGTCCATGAGGAAGTCTGTTCCCTCTATTCAGAATGGCTGCACTTGGTGCAAAAAACTCGTGGCGGGATGTTCTACGGCTCCGATCCGTCGTACGGCGGGGATATCTCAGGTCGCAATCAACGCGGCGCCAGCTATTCCTACAACGACAACACGCGGTATGTGACCTTATCGAGAATCTTCGGGGCGGGATTTGTGCCGATCGGCTGCCCGTAGGTTGAAAGACTCAGCGGAACGAGCCGGTCGTCGTCACGCTCTGTAGAACTCCCGGTACCACTGCACAAAGCGGGGAATGCCTTCTTCGATCGGTGTGGCCGGTGCGAACCCGACGTCGCGTGACAAGTCATCGATGTCGGCGTAGGTGGCGGGGACATCGCCGGGCTGCATGGGCATCAGCTTCTTCTCCGCTTTCTTGCCGAGGGCCTGTTCCAGTACTTCAATAAACCGCATGAGTTCTGCCGGCTGGTGGTTGCCGATGTTGTACACCCGGGCCGGCGCTGAACTGGTGCCTGGATCCGGCCGGTCGCCCGACCACGACGGATTTGGGGTAGCCGTCCGGTCGAGTGTGCGCAGGATACCTTCCACGATATCGTCGATATAGGTGAAATCGCGCTGCATCTTGCCCTGATTGAAGACCTCGATGGGCGTGCCCTCCAAAATAGCTTTGGTGAAAATGAACAGAGCCATGTCGGGGCGTCCCCACGGGCCATACACCGTGAAAAATCGGAGCCCCGTGCAGGGAATCCGGTAGAGGTGCGCGTAACAGTGGGCCATCAGTTCGTTGGCCTTTTTGGTCGCGGCGTACAGTGACACGGGATGGTCCACATTGTCGTGGATGGAAAACGGCATGTGGGTATTGCCCCCGTAGACGGAACTGGATGACGCGTAAACAAGATGCTCGACCTTGGCGTGCCGGCAGCCTTCAAGAATGTTCAGGAATCCCTCAATGTTGCTTTCGGTGTAGGCGTAGGGATTAACGAGGGAATAGCGCACTCCGGCTTGGGCCGCGAGATGGACGACCCGGCAAATCGGCTCATCGGTAAAGAGATCACGCATACCCTGCCGATTCGCGAGATCGAGCTTCACGAAACGGAATCGTTCGTGCGGCGTCAGTTGAGCCAGGCGCGCGTGTTTGAGCCGGACGTCGTAGTAATCGTTGACGTTGTCGAGGCCAATGACGGAATCCCCACGATCCAATAAGCGTTTCGCCACATGGAATCCGATAAATCCCGCCGCCCCGGTGACCAAGATGGAGGTTTGCGGTTTACTCATGTCGGATCTCTCGAAATGAAACGCCCATCTATAGGCCCCCGCGTGATTGGAGAAACGGCGGATCTCCATGATCCAACCGGTAGAGACTGAGGGGCGTCAACGTGTCACCTGTTGTGACGACGTCGATGCGGTTCCCTTCTCTGGTGCGGTAGATATCCAGCGCACGGGAGCCATGATAGCGGCAATCATACGCTGCGAGAAGTCCTTTGAGCGTTTCCGCCGGCTCCCAATGGGCCGTGAGCAACGCGGTCCGCGCAGGGTTTCGCCGGCTGAACATAAAGGACAAATGATCCGGGTACCAGTCGGCGCCGCCGGTGGCGTAGGACACGAACAGCTTTGCCTGGGCCGTCTTGCACAGTTCGCTGAGGTAGGCATTGGTGAGATAGCCGTTCTC
>DASUMN010000090.1:0-2471 GCA_036277675.1 Nitrospira sp.
TTTATACGTTTCGCGAAGGGGTTATTGTAGTGGAAGAGAGGGTTACAGAGAAAGTGTGCCGGCTATTATATTAGGCAGGCTCGTAATTCAAATTCGGTGAGAGCCAGCGCTCGACGGTACGGAGGTCCATCCCTTTGCGTCTGGCATAGTCCACGACCTGATCCTTGCCGATCTTGCCGACGGCGAAGTATCTGGCCTCTGGATGAGCGAAATAGAATCCGCTCACGGACGCGGCCGGCCACATCGCAAAACTTTCGGTGAGCGTGATCTCCGTGTTGGTCTCCGCTGACAAGATATTGAACAGTAGCCGCTTTTCAGTATGGTCCGGACAAGCCGGATAGCCGGGGGCAGGTCTGATACCCCGATATTTCTCTCGGATCAACTCTTCATTGGTGAGTTGCTCGCCCTTGCCATAGCCCCACTCGCCACGCGCCTTCTTATGGAGAAACTCCGCAAAGGCCTCGGCCAGCCGGTCGGCAAGCGCTTTGGCCATGATTGAATTATAGTCGTCGTGGTCTTTGTCGAACTGTTTACACAGTTCATCCAGTCCAATGCCGGCTGTCACGGCAAAGGCACCGAGATAATCGTGCCGGCCCGACTCTTTCGTCGCCACGTAGTCGGCGAGACACAGGTTCGGCTGCCCTTCAGGCTTTTCAGACTGCTGACGAAGATGATGGACCGTCGTCAGCACGGTTTTGCGCGACGCATCCGTGTACAGCTCGATGTCGTCACCGACCGCCGCAGCGGCGAAGAAGCCGTAGACGCCCTTGGCTGTAAGCCACTTCTGCCGGACGATCTCGTCCAACAGCCGGCGCGCATCGTCGTACAATTCCTTGGCCTTGGCGCCGACCGTCGCATCATCGAAAATCGTCGGATACCGTCCCCTCAGTTCCCATGTGTGAAAGAACGGCGACCAATCGATGAACGGAATCAAATCTGTCAGTGCTTGCTCGCCGATGACCCGAACACCAAGAAACGCCGGACTTGGCATATCGAGCGCCGTCCAGTCGGTGACAAATCGATTGGCGCGCGCCTGGGCGATCGGCATCACAGGCTTTGTGCCACGCCCCTGATGCGCGTGCCTCATCCGCTCATAGTCCTCACGCACCTGCCGGACAAAACCCGGCTTCTGCGTGTGGCTTATCAAGTTCCCGACAACGCCTACGGCGCGGGATGCGTCCAACACATGGATCACGGCCGGCTCGTATGACGGGGCGATCTTCACAGCCGTGTGAGCCTTGCTCGTCGTGGCACCGCCGATGAGCAATGGCAGGCTGAATCCTTCGCGTGTCATCTCCTTGGCCACATGGACCATCTCATCGAGCGACGGCGTGATGAGACCGCTCAAGCCGATAATGTCCGCCTTCTTATCCTTGGCCACAGCCAGAATCTTTTCGCATGGGACCATCACACCAAGATCAATCACCTCATAGTTGTTGCAACCGAGCACCACACCGACGATGTTCTTTCCGATATCGTGCACGTCGCCCTTCACCGTCGCCAGTACCACACGACCCTGAGCCTGGAAGTTACCGACCCGCTGTTTTTCCTCTTCCATGAAGGGCATCAAATACGCCACCGCCTTCTTCATGACGCGGGCACTCTTGACCACTTGCGGCAGGAACATTTTTCCGGAGCCGAAGAGGTCGCCGACGACGTTCATCCCGGCCATAAGCGGCCCTTCAATCACCGCAAGCGGTTTAGGATATTTTCGCCGCGCCTCTTCCGTATCCTGGTCGATGTAGTCCGTAATGCCCTTCACCAGCGCATGGGCCAGCCGTTCCTCAACCGAGCCTGTGCGCCATTCATCATCCTTCACGGCGACCTTACCCTTGGCCTTCACCGTTTCTGCGAACGACACCAACCGTTCGGTCGCGTCATGCCGCCGATTCAGTAAGACGTCCTCAACAAGCTCAAGCAAGTCTTTAGGGACCTCCTCGTAAACGGCAAGTTGGCCGGCGTTGACGATTCCCATGTCCAGCCCGGCCTTGATCGCATGGTAGAGAAAGGCGGCGTGCATCGCCTCCCGCACCACATTGTTGCCACGGAATGAAAAGGAGATATTGCTGACGCCACCGCTGACCTTCGCTCCCGGCAAATTCTGTTTGATCCAGCGCGTCGCCTCGATGAAATTCACCGCATAGCCGTTGTGCTCCTCGATGCCCGTCGCCACCGTCAGGATGTTCGGGTCGAAAATGATGTCCTGCGGCGGAAACCCAACCCCCTCCGTGAGAATTTTATAGGAACGCGCGCAGATCTCTTTCTTCCGCTCCAGCGTGTCCGCCTGGCCCTTTTCGTCAAAAGCCATGACAACCACGGCGGCCCCATACCGGCGGATGAGCGTGGCCTGCTCGACGAACCTGGCCTCACCTTCCTTCAAACTGATGCTGTTGACGATGGCCTTGCCTTGGATATTCCGCAGGCCTGTTTCCAGCACCTCCCACTTGGAACTGTCCACCATGATCGGCACT